>NZ_CP036343.1:2097868-2342868 GCF_007746795.1 Gimesia algae | reverse complement strand
CGGAAGTGTAAGGTGAGTAATCATTTCAGCTGACCGGTACTAATGGACGAATGCTTAGCCGTTTTGATTTTTACATCATAAACGCTAAGAACAAAAGCTCTAGAGTTTAAAAATAATACTTGTTACTTTTACCATTTTAATACACCAGGCAGAGTAGTGCGGCCGCAAGGTTGGCGACTCTGTCAATTCCGGTGACTTTACCTGAGAGGCCACACGCGTTCCCATTCCGAACACGACAGTTAAGCTCTCAGGGCCGATGATAGTGCCCACCAGTGCGAAAGTAGGTTATTGCCGGATATTTTTAAAACCCCTTGTCTCCTTGAGATAAGGGGTTTTTTTACGTCTTCGGCATATCCAAATCACTTTACTGCCGAGCATAGTCATTCTCGTACCATTCTTTTCGGTCCAAATCTTTTTGGCGACAAATGGTAATAGTCTAACCTGTATCCAGCTTTACTATAACGTCTCCAGGTTCATATGGGCCGAGTATATTTGATTGAGAGACCCTGTGGCTTAAGCTAATGCGCTCTAATGACTGCAGTTTTGCCAGTTCCTGTTTTATAACGTAGAAGATTCTCTCAACTCCCGTTGATGTAATTTGATAAATCAAATGCTTCTATTCCAGGTTGGTTCATAGCGAATCTTCGATGGAAAATGCTCCGTTTTGGAGATTGGCGTGTAAAGCGGACCCACTTTGGCGCGGAAATGGGACCCACCTGGGGTTGGGTTAACCACGTGGGGTAACGTGGTGGTCAGTATGCCAAAGTGTGGAAGCGACTCAGGCTTTTTTGCGAGGTGGCTTCTTTTGTTTCATCGACTCTTTGAACCGATAGCTTTCACCATTCATCTCAAATATTTCACAATGGTGCGTTAATCGATCCAAAAGTGCTGCCGTCATCCGTTCGCCCTGAAAGATCTGGCCCCAGTCGCTGAAGGCGAGGTTGCTGGTGATCAGCAGACTTCGTCTTTCATAACGATCAGCAAACACCTGGAACAGTAGTTCCGCACCAGCACGGCTGAAAGACAGATAACCCAGCTCGTCGACAATCAGCAGATCGAGCTTGTCGAGCCTGTTCAGGAGACGCTCCAGACTGTATTGCTGTTGCGCGGTTTCCAGTTGATTGACGAGTGCCGCAGCGGTGAAGAATTTCGTTCGGATTCCTTCACGACAGGCGGCCAGGCCCAGTGCAATCGCCAGATGGGTTTTGCCCGTTCCCGGCTGACCAAGCAGACAGAGATTGGTATGTTGCCGGACCCATTCACCACGGGCCAGCTCCAACACCTTCTGTTTGTTGACTGATTTCATGGCCGCGAAGTCGTAATCTTCCAGCCCTTTTTCCACTGGGAACTGAGCCTGTTTGATCCGGCTGGTCAGCGCATTCGTGGACCGTGCCGCCACTTCCAGTTCAGTCAACTGCAGCAGATATTGCTCGAACGTCTGATTTGAGTTGGCCGCTTCGTGGGCCAACTTCTCGAACTCCGCATTCATGGCCGGTAACCTTAACTGCTTGAGATTGCTCTGCAGCAGTAGATTCGGATCGTTTTTCTTCTGTATTGTTTGTGGGGGCACGATGATCTCCTTGTGTTGACGTAGAAAGAAACAAATCAAAATGGTTCAGGCTCGGACAGGGAACCTGTACCGACAAGACCTCCGGACGACTCAATTCTTCTTTGCTCAGAGTTGCCGGAGAGAAATCAGGCTGATTGCGGGCATGCGCGGTACTGCGTTTGACCCGGCGAATGATCCGGTCGGCATCCGCTCCTTCGGGGCCACGCAACTGTTCGATGGTTTTCTGGACGCGCTGGACTGGATGTGCGGACAATAGCTGTAGCACTCGTACATATTGTTTTGCTCCCGCACATAAGCCATGCCGGTTTTCCAGCCGTTCGCGAAGTTCGTCAAACACCGGCGGTAGCTTCCACTGACGGTAGACGTTGGAATGATCTAACGCAGCCGGTCGCCGCCCCAAAGCTGCGAGGTAATGCAACGGGTTAAGAATCTGACACCCTTTCTCATAGCTTCTTTGATGGGTTGCCACCACAGTTCCCTTAAAGACCATTTCCACACGGTCAACGTAACCTTTGACGCTCACCGTCTGAAACGCACACTGTCGCGGCACGCTGTAATCCACGTTCTCAAACCGGGCGAACTGATACTTGTTGACCTTTACTTCCCGGCGGATGCACGGATCAAAGCGGTGCCTGGGCAACCCGGCGGCGTTTTGTTTGTCCTGTTCCAATCGTGTGCCGATGGTTTCTGTCTTACCACTACTGAGACGCTGCTGTTCCTGGAGGCAGCATTGCCGAAGATAGTTGTTGAGTTCCTCGAAATCTTCCATCTTGGGAACCGGAGTCGACCATTTCCGCTGCAACGTCTTCACGCGATTCTCAACGACCGGTTTTTCGTTCCCGCTGGCCGGCAGGCAGAACAGTGGTTCAAAGACATAATGACTTGCCAGGGCTGCATAACGTTGGTTGATTTTGCGACTCCGCCCGCTGAGCACCGCGTCGGCTACCGTTTTCGGGTTGTCCCACCAGACTTCTTTGGGAACGCGATCAAAATACTCGAACGCCTGCACCATGCCTTCCAGAATCGCTTCGGTCCGTTCCGTCGGTAGAGCGATCACAAAGGGGGCGTTGGAATACGACCAGACCAGAATCAACACTGAAACCCGTCGTCGTCCGTCGGGAAAATCGACATAAATCTTGCCGAAGTCGGCTTCCAGCCGTTGGCCCGGTTGGTGATCAAGCGGGATGAATGTTTCACGTTTATTGGTTCGGTGCTTCCGCACGAATCGACAAACTGCATCGTAACCGCCGAGATAGCCGTGCTCGTCCCGCAGTCGCTCAAAGATTCGTTGTGCTGTGTGCCGCTGTTTGGGTGGTTGCGATTCATCATCGGCGAGAATCTGTCGGATGGTCTCATGGAAGGGGCCCAGTCGGGGAGCCGCCTGAGTCTGGCGCTGCGAATATTGTTGCGGTTGCCCTGCACCGTGTAATACTTCGCGGATCTTTCGCCGTGAATGATGAAATGTCCGAGCGATTTCCCGGATGCTCATCCCGTCGCGATGAGCACGCCGTATACGTCCGTAATCGTCCACCGTAAGCATCCTTCACCCCGAAACTGAAGGTCAAAAGCCTCCAGTATCAGGAACTTGCTACGATGGGTCCATTTTACGCGCCAATAACTCCCCCAAAGTGGGTCCGCTTTGCACGCCAATCTCCACCGTTTCATTTGATTCATGTACTAAGTTTTGATAGAGTGATATAAGTTAACTTAAGAAAATAAATGTGCTCGCATTATATTTTCGAACAGCAATTCTCTTCTTAAATCTCTATTCCAAACAGTCTTACATCACTTTGTATTTGATAGCGCGGAGTGCTTCAATACTGAGGCAGCCCTCTTCTTACCCAAGATGCGGACTGTGTTGAGTGTTTAACAAATGCCCTAAGTTATTAAAAATGTTTTATACTAGGAGTTTTCTTGATGTTTCAGAGTGCTACAAAGCGACGCGGATTTACTTTGATTGAATTACTAGTGGTCATCGCCATTATTGCGATCCTGATTGCGTTATTGTTACCAGCCGTTCAACAGGCGCGCGAAGCAGCACGTCGCAGTACCTGTAAAAATAACTTGAAGCAACTGGGACTGGCATTTCATAATTACCATGATACACATCGAGTATTTCCACCAGCTGCGATAAACCCCGGTAGTGCAAAATGCTCCTCAATTTATGCTACCAATAATATAATGAATCATACCTGTTACCAGATGTTGCTCCCTTTTCTGGATCAGGCACCTCTCTACAACCTTTACAACTGGTCAACACCCAGTGGGCCAGCAATGCATTCCAGCTGCGGACATACCGCTCCTCCTACAACATCGAATCAATTTAATTTAATTGGTGCAAATCTACCTGTTTTTCTCTGTCCCTCTGATAGTGGAACCCCCATCGGAACAGATTCCGGTTCCACTTATTATTCAAACGGTGCCCACCGGACGAGCTATGGTGTGGCTGCAAATCAGTATGATTCTGATAAATCTACTTCATTTCAGGGAGATACATATAGTCAGAAAGGTGTGCTTGGGCTGAACGGTTCTGCAAAAATTTCTTCAATTACTGATGGAACCAGCAATACAGTGATTCTGATCGAAACTCCTCTGCTGAAAACGACAAGTGGATCTGATACCTATGTTGGTTTTGGTCCTTTCTGGGATACATTCACACATACGCATTTTATTCGTCCCACTGGCCAGGGGATCAATCGGCCTCGGAATGCAGCCTATAGTCAACGGGTTTATGGATGGGGCGCGGGAAGTTTTCATGTCGGTGGTGTGCATATTCTACTCGGAGATGGGGCTGTTCGCTTCTTGAGCGAAAATGCAAATATGACTGCGGTTGTCCAGGCACTGATTTCTTCCCGGGGGGGCGAGATAATTGGAGAGTTTTAAGCTGTATTACAGGGATCGCTTTAATAATTCATCCAATTGATTGCATATTGAAGTTTGCATTAAGCTAGTCCGTGTCCAGTTATGCTCCAGTATCTTTTAGTGCTTTGTCAAGCTACAAATTGAGGGTTGGGGGTGTCGTTTACGTGCTCAGTTGTCGCACTCTCGTGATATCTATCAACCCAAATTTTAAAAATGACACTCCACTAGTGGTGTTGGGACCGAGTTGAACATGAGGAAAGACGCTATGGTTTAATGTAATGTTCCTTTGGTCAGAGGGATCGATCATTTTGCATTCCGGACTCAACTCATTACTTATGTAATTCTATCAACTACCATTTCTAATAGCGAAAGTTTTCAGATGATGCGGCTGTTGCACAAACATGTTCGAAAATCCAGTTTTTATTTATTTGCTTGCCTCATAATGTCAGGGTGCTTTGGGGGAGGAGAGCAACTTCCTGAACTGACAACAGTAATAGGGACCGTTACAATGGATGGAAGTCCGCTTGCAGGGGCGAATATCATATTTCAACCACAAGAAGGAGGAGCTTCGTTTGCATTAACGGATGACAATGGAAACTATAAGTTGCTCTATAATGCCAATACTGTGGGGGCAATTCCCGGAGCACATGCTGTGAAAATCTCGAAAGAGAAAAATCCGGAAGAACCGGGACAAAACCTGGTTCCCCCCAGATACAATGATCAGTCCACGCTTACAGCCGAAGTTAAAGCCGGTGATGCAAACCAGATCCCGTTTGAATTGACTACAAAAAAATGAATGTATTTGAGGGACTGAAGTTAGGACTGAGTTCTAAAAATGAATCCGATGTTCTTGACTTGCTCTCCGGGGCAAGTTTTTTTACGCATATGACTTGCTGTGTGGGCAGAATTATTCTGAGGGACGGGAAAACAGTTCGCCCGTCAATATTCACGAAAAAAAACGGTGAATAGAACTTAAATGCCGTTCAATCGGGCGGGGTTGTGACGTTTTCTTCGCTTGTTCATCAAAAGTTCTCCTCGTCAAAAGGACGCTAACAACCTTCATAACAATTGGACCAGTTTTTGAAAAGCAGACCAACAGCTGTTGAACTGAAAAATATATCCCGCGAGGAGACCCTGGCCGTCCTGCCGATTGCCGCAGTCGAACAGCATGGACCGCATCTGCCAACCGGTACCGATGCCATAATCTGTACTGCCGTCGCAGAACAGGTCGAGGAACAACTTAAAGAAAAAATCGTACTTCTGCCAACGCTCTGGTTGGGGGCCAGTCAGCATCATCTCCGCTGGGGAGCCACATTGACTTCCCGGGTAGAAAACTATGAGACGCTGCTCTGCGAAATCTGTGAATCACTGCTGAAGGATGGGTTTCGCCGTGTCATGATTCTGAATGGACATGGGGGAAACATCGGTCCGATGCAGATTTCACTGCGACGACTGCAAGTTGACTATCCGAACTGCCAGTTGATGGCTGCTTCTTACTGGTCGATTGCAGAGGAAGAAATCGCGTCAGTCATGGAAGGGGATTGCAAAACAGTCGGGCATGCCTGCGAAGCAGAAACCTCCCTGATCATGCATCTCAGGCCCGAGTTGATACGAAGTGCAAAAGTGGAAAATTTCGATGATTATGCACCAGACCTCATTGATGGTGTTTATATCTGTCGCGACATGTTCCAACGTACGAGTGCCGGTGCAACAGGTCGACCCGATCTGGCCAGTAAAGAAAAAGGGGCCAGAATGTTTTCACAGATAGTCAAACGTGTTTCTGATGTCATCGGGCATCTATCTGAAGAACCGCTTTCACATTACCCTTAGACCAGATCATGATGAATCACAAACCGTTCATGCCAGATAAGGATACAGGAACTGGTTTAGATCTCTGGCTTCCAGCGCCTGTAATACTTCCGCGGGGGTTGGGGCTGTTTTCAGGTAATCAGCCGCGATTTCATCTGTGAAATCTGAGTTGCGCGTGTATTTCATTTCCAGTGATTTGTCCTGAATTACAGGCGTAAATTCAAAAATTGAACCTGTTTTCAAATGGCTGATTAATCCTTCATGTGCCGCTTTGACAGCTAGCATTCCCAGTTGGAATGGTTCCGATTCCTGCGGTTTCGGTAAAGCATGAAACAGCATTGGGCCGGAGTCCAGACCTTTAGAGAGCAGGTGGATGGTAGCGCCCACAAAATCGGGGTGCCCCTCCTGGAGTGCCCAGAAATTGCAGCTGCTGCCGCGGTAGTAGGGGGAGACTCCCATGTGGATATTCAGCGCTTGATGCTCGACCAGAAAGTCACATAATTCCGCTTTGATAAAACTGCTGCCAAACACAATGTAGTAGTCACTTTCCAAAGCGGGCTGCAGTGTTGGAGACTCCAGCCGATTTAGATCTCCCAGTTTCATTGAGAGCGATTTGACATTACTCGGGGTAAAGCGGGGATGACCAAAAATTGACTTTTCCGCCTGCAAGACGTGGCTGAAATATTCCTGCATGATGTCTGATCGACGGAAAAAATCCGCGACGTGTCCGGGGAATATCGTATTACATTCCTGGACCGCATAAACTTCATCTGCGATTTCTGCCAGAGATTCGATTAGAGAAATATGTCGTGGTTGATTGCTGGTAAAGACCGTGATTTTCATGCTGCAATTTTTCCCATGATATTTGCATGGTCTTCCCGGGGGAATTCGAGAAGTGAGGAATGTGGTTCCGCCATATTGGATCGAAAGCCGATTTTGATTTTCAGGTCCTGCAGTATCTGAATAGTTTCGTGATTATATGAGTTGCAGGGGTGTGAGACTGTTTCAGGTGTTGCATTTAAGATCTCATTCAGTGTGTCATAATTGGTTTTGTATTCTGTCCACTGATCTTTCGCGGGTAAGGCTGCCAGCGCAGTTGGGTGAGTATGAGAATGCAGGCCTATAACGTGGTTTTTTTCGTGCAGTGCAATTACCTGCCGGTCATTCATCCATAAATCACTGGAAAAATCATTTAAGTCGATGTTTTGTGCATCGATCATCTGATCCAGGATGTGATTGTAGGCATCGACGCCCAGGGCATGATCGCGAACAAAGCGAAAACGCCTGTCTGCTTCCGTGTAAAAGGGAAACTGGCTGAGATAGGTTGCAGGGGAGAATTCGTTTAAGGCAGTCACCACCTGGGATGCATATGGTGAAGTGTTGACAGTTCCAAAGAAATCCTCATAAAAAGCATCAATGCCTTCAAAGCAGGATGTTCTGAACTTCCGGTAAATTTCCAGCTTTTCAGTGCCACCCGTAATGACCGAAGAATAGACAAACCAGAATGCGCTCAAATCAAATGCTTCCAGCACCGGCAGTGCGACTTCGTACTGACAGAGCAGGGCATCATCGAATGTCAGGCAAACTTCATTTTCATGGAGGTTGTTCTGAATTGCTTTTTCGAGCCATTCGAGGGCAGGTAGAATCTGATGATGCCGCTGGTAGTATTCGATGATCTGCGCCAGTTCATTCTGTGAAATCGCACCTTGCCCTTTTATGTGTTTATCATCATAAAAGTGATGAAACATAATTCCATGCGGGCATTGGGATTTAGTATTCAAGAGAGTTCTTTCATTATTTCAATGGGCATGTTGGGTAGCAGAGTTTCTGGATTCTGTTAGATCAGCCTGGAGCACATCACATTTAACCATAGCGACTCTCAATCTATTATACTCGGTCCAAATGGCCCTGGCGACGCGACAGTATAACTGGACACAGTCTAAATGGTATCAGGCTGCTTTGGTCTGTTGTATGTCATGCAATGCTCTAATCACAACCTCCGCGATCCGTATATGGGATCGACCATCGCAATTCCAGGCAGTACGGACTTCTGTACCGCGTTGATGTTGCAATGCAGCAGATTCTTTTTTTAAGAGAGACAGTGCCTGAACGCCTTCTGCCACACTGATTGAGTAGCTGCCCCAGTTATACAGGTGCAGGGGAATGCCATGTGTTGGATAATCATGGTTCGAGTGAAACAGGGCAACCTGTCGTCCCAGGAGTGCTGCTTCCACAGCGACTGTGGATTTATGAGTAATCAGCAGATCACATGTTTCAATGGCCATTGGAAGAGGAGTACGGTCGTCAACAAACGCAGCAGCTCCCAGTCGTGAGATCACGCTGGTGGCCAGTTGACTGTCGCTGTTAGGATGTGGTCTGACAGCAATTTTCAATTCCGGCTTCTGAGGCAGGAGTTGTTCCAGGCTACTGACGATCATTTCCTCATGTTCATCCCAGTTTGGTTTCATTGCGTACAGCGCCAGCAGTTCATCGGGTTTTATCTGATGTACTCTGCGCCATTGGGGAGCCTTGCTCTCCGCTTCAAGAACTTTATGGACCCAGTCAAAATTCGGGTTTCCGGTTACGGTCAATGCGCCGGGATCAAGACCACGCTCTGCCAGAATGGAAACGGCCTGTTTAAAGGGAACGCAGACATAATCAGTCGGGATGTCGTTGTAAGGCTGAAGACCGAACAGATCAAGAACACCGACTGATGGAATTCCACGCTCTGCTGCTACTTGAATTGAAGCCAGTTCGGCGCGAGGAGAATTGGTTGTTAATAAAACGTCTGGCTGAAGTAGATCGAAGAAACGCCGCATCGGATTGAGGGGGAGAAATGCCTGCCTGCCTTTCTCACGGAATGCCTCCCGGGCCCCCTCAACGCCCACTTGATCCTCCAGGTCTGCATAAGAGAGTCCGAGGTAAGCTACGGATTCGTCCAGAGAATTGACTTTACTGCCATGATGCATGTCTGCCGCCAAGCGAGTACCATGCTCGTGCGCGCGAGAGTCTTCCGGACGCAGAATATCCCGGAATCCCAGTGGAGAAAAACCAGCTTTTCGCAGGGCAGCCGCGGCAGTGGTCAGTCCGAGCACCTGAAGTTCATAGCCCAGCGACTGCAAATATTTCAAAACAGGGATCAACATCAGGACGTGGCCGCCTCCATAACAGACCGCCAATACTTTATCTGGCTGATTTTGACGCAGGGGCATAAGAGAGTCCGATTCTTGATTCATGTCAATTAATATGTTCTGTTTTTCGATGAAATGGCTTGAATTAACTGAGAAATTGCAGATTCTGTCAAGATGAAAACGCTGTCAGCTGAGACAGTCGTCAGGTGGAGAAGAGGGGGTTTTGGTCGCACAGGTGGCTTTGCTGTGCGATATTTTGCTTAACCATCGCATTTCCCAGAGAGTAAATCTGAAATTGCTCTTCCTTTAAATGACCAGAATATTCAAAATACGTAACTTCAATAGATATATGAATCTAAATACCACAGATTGATGGCTGCCTCTGTAGAGGGGGGAAGTGACGCGGATGGCCGCTTCATAACTGAGAACAGTTGCAGCAAGCTGAACAGGGTTGTTCAAATCTGACGGAAGGAATCGTAATGTGTGGGATTATTGGCGGATATGATCGCGAACAGCGGCCGTTTGGAACAGAGCTGGCCGAGCGAGCTTGCGAACGCATGGTTCACCGGGGGCCAGATGATCGGGGTATCTTCGAAGCGGACGGAATGCTGGTGGGAAATCAGCGTCTCTCAATCCTTGATCTGGCAGGTGGCCATCAACCCATGTTTTCTGATGACGGGCAGATCATTGTCGTTCAGAATGGGGAAATTTATAACTTTCAGGAACTGGCAAAAACCCTGAATTGCCGCACCGGTTGTGATACCGAAGTCATTCTTCGACTATATGAACGCGATGGGGAAGAGTTCGTTAAACAGCTGAATGGTATGTTTGCGATTGCAATTCTTGATCGGCGAAAACAGTGTCTCCTGTTGTACCGTGATCGAATCGGCCAGAAGCCGCTGTATTTGCATGATGATGGAACACGTCTGCTGTTCGCTTCCGAAATCAAGTCTCTGTTTGCGATGGGTGTGAAAGCAGAGATGAACTGGGAAGGCTTCGATGCGTATCTCACGTACAATTTTGTGCCTCCTCCCATCACTCTGTATCAAAATATTACCCATTTAATGCCGGGGCATCTGCTCAAGGTAACTCGAGAGGGAACCGAAGTCAGACGCTGGTGGAATCTGGCAGAAAAACCAGTGGAATGTCGATCGGAGTCAGCCTGGTCAGAAGAAATCATTGAAACACTGCGGGCTGCGGTCAATATTCGACTTCGCGCCGATGTGCCTGTAGGTGCCTTTCTGTCGGGAGGAATCGACAGTTCTTCTGTGGTTTCTCTAATGAGTCAGGAACTGCCTCATCCCGTGCAGACATTTTGTATCGGCTTTGATGATCCTCGATTTGATGAATCACTTTATGCTCAAGAGCTGGCAGATTTATTTCGGGCCCGGCATACCTGTGATATCGTGAGTCCAAATTTAACATCAAGCTGGCCCTTAACTTTATATCACAATGATCAGCCCCATGGGGATGTCTCATTCATGCCCACTTACCGGGTAAGTCAACTGGCGCGAAAAGCAGTCAAAGTCGTTCTGACCGGGGATGGAGGAGATGAGCTGTTTGCCGGCTACGACGTCCATCGGAACTTTTTTGCGAAGCAGGATCTCACGCTTCCCCGCGAGCAAATTGAAGCGGCCTACATCAGTGCGATCAGCCTGTTGCAACCTGCTGATAAGCTAAAACTCTATTCATCATCTGCCAGACAGCAGTTGGCAGGGGGAGATGCAAGCCATTTCGCCCGTTCTCATTTACAGGAATTCCGCCATCTGGATCCCATCAACCAGGCACTGGCCTTGGATACCCGGATGTTACTGCCCGGTAACAACCTGGTGAAACCCGATAAAATGGCAATGGCTGTTTCTCTGGAGCCACGTGCGCCTTATCTGGATTATCGCATGGTCGATCTGGCGTTTCGCATACCTGGCTCCCTGAAATTGAGGAATGGTGTAACGAAATCGATTCTTAAGAAAGCCTGCGAATCAATTCTACCCGAGAAGATTATTTATCGTAAAAAACAGATGTTTACGGTACCAATCGGAGAATGGTTTAAACGTGAATTATCCCCGTTTGTCAATGAAGTTCTGCTCTCAGAGCGATCACTGGAACGAAGAATGTTCCAGCCGGAACGGGTCCGGCAAATGATCAGCGAGCATCAGACTGAAAAGGTCAACCATACACGTGCCATTCGGGCGCTGCTGGCTTTGGAGCTCTGGCAACGTACTTTTATTGATCAGACGTTTGACCATGCACCAACCTATGCAGAACTGGGGGTCTACAGCTCCGTCGAACTGGGAACCGGCTCTTCTGTTGCCGCCTGAACATCGCAATTGTTATCACAAACCTGGATAAGTGAAAATCATGGACGATTTTAAACTGTCACAACAATCGGCTGAAAAACTCAATGTCAGTCAGGGGGGGCCACATTTTGATCCTCAACTGATGGCTCAACACCAAAAAGTGCCAGAGGCTGAAACCAAAACAGGGTATTTTCTGAAGCGTCCTCTTGATCTGCTGTTTAGCAGTCTGGCTTTGGTGATTTTGTCTCCCCTGTTTCTACTGATTGCCGGCCTGATCAAGCTCACATCTCCAGGACCAGTCTTTTTCAGACAGAAACGGCTGGGAGTGAATGAAAAACCTTTCATGATTCTGAAATTTCGTTCGATGCGATCAGGATCTGAAAAAACAGGATCTCAATTTACGAAAGCCAATGATTCCCGCATTACTGCGGTTGGAAAGCTGATCCGCAAAACCAGTCTGGATGAACTGCCTCAGTTGATAAATATATTTCGCGGGGAAATGAGTTTGATTGGACCTCGACCTTACATCGGATTTGAACTGAAAGATGCATCAACTGCAAACCGGGTCATTCGGTCCAGTGTTCGGCCAGGGATTTCGGGGCTGGCTCAGGTTTCTGGACGCAGTGCTTTGTCTCAGAAAGAGGTGATCACATTTGATCTAAATTATGTAGAGCAATGCAGTCTTGGACTCGATTTTAAAATCGTATGTCAAACTCTACAGAAAGTGATCTCATGTGACGGTAGTAATTGAAACGCTGATTATGATGTAAATTTCTTTTGTGTAATGACTTCTGTGAAATTGGAGACAGTCATGCGATCAACGTTTTGGGTGTTCACTCATTCTGACTACATCAAACTCAAATCGTGAGTAACACCAGATTACGAATGTGAAACTAGTATCGCAATGGAACAGAATTCATGCTATTGAAAACCTGAATTAATGTCTGAATCACAAGGGGACAGGGAGAGAACATTGAACTCTCACCTCTGATGGTTTGACTCCGAGGTAAAATGCCTCTTTATACTGGAATGGATCTAATGCACATTTTTGAGGGCAACTCAAACCAAAATGATTCAGGAGATTTCGGGTATCTTAATCGATCTCGATTTCAGAACCTGGCATTTCAGGTGGGAGTATTGCTGGCGATTCTTACTGGATTTGCAATTCCGGTCTCAACCAGTCTGACTTCTGTCTGTAATCTGGGGATTTTTATCTGCTGGGGACTTTCCGGACAATATCGAGTTACATTTGACTGTATTAAAAAATACCGGGTCGTCACGATATCGCTGATTTTTTTCTGCTGTCTTACCTGTAGTCTGTTATACACGCCTGAAGCATTATCCCTTGCATCCAGAAATTTATTCAAGTACCGCCAGTTTCTGATGATGCCAATCTACCTGACGTTTTTTATCAACCCGCGCGCGCGGTGGCGTGGAATTCAGATGTTTGAGCTGGCAATGCTAGTCACTTTGATTGCTTCGATGACCTGTTGGATATTTCCGATTGAAGGTTCTTTGCGGCTCATGGATCACGCGATCTTCAAGAATCGGATTACACAAAATATCCTGATGTCATTTTTGGTTTACCTTGCCATCTGGAAATTTCTGGAACACCCTGCCAGGCGCTGGCCTTATGCTCTGGTTGCTGTCATCGCAACCTATAATGTTCTGGCAATTGTCCCTGGACGCTCCGGTTATGTGGCATTGGGGATTCTGATTGGCCTGCTCATGTATCAGAAGCTGGGTGTGAAAGGCATTCTACCTGCTACTGCCTGTGTCGGACTGATTAGTCTTGTCACATATCACCATTCAGAACGATTTCAAAATCGGATCGATCAAGTAGTAAAAGAAATAAAAGAATATCGCGTTTCAAACAAAAGTCGGAGTTCCGTTGACCTGCGACTCGAGTTTTATGAGAACGGTCTTCAGATTGCCAAATCAAGCCCATTCATGGGGTCAGGTGTCGGCAGTTTTGCCATGAAATATCGTGAGCTGATGGAGCAGAAAGGGCAGCTCGTTACTGAGAATCCACACAATGAATATGTGATGCTTCTGGTCCAAAATGGAATTATTGGTGTGGGCCTCTTTTTATGTTTCTTCTGGGTCAGCTGGCAAACGACGCGTGGGCTCATGGGGATCGACCAGTCGTTGGGGCAGGCTGTCCTTGCTGTTTATCTGCTTGTCTGTATGGTGAATTCCCTGATGCTGGACACCACCGAAGGATGTCTGTTTGGCTATCTGGTCGGGTTGACTTTGGCGGGAGGGGTGACTGGAATCAAAACGACTCAGCAGGAAGATCTTCTGAAATCCATGGCGAATCACCAGTCTCAGGAAGAGCCTGCCCGTGAAGCGGCTTAATCTTAATCGCATCACATTTAACCATTACGTCTTTGGTATTATTGTACTCGGTCCAAATTCCCCTGGAGACGCTGCAGTAAATCTGGGACCATTCTGATCGCTCCCAGCCCGGCATCTGATTCCACCTTTACACAAAAAACCGGTTGAAATATGATCCGGCCCATGCTCCTTTATTTTGATCAACGATTATGATTCCGGGAGCAGAGAGTTTGTTCTTGAGAAACTGATGATCAGGTAATAATGAGGAAGGGGGCCAGGGATGGCCGGCGCGATTGGATTAATTACTGCGCGAGGTGGTTCAAAAGGGGTGCCTCGGAAAAATATCAAAGTCCTGGCTGGGAAACCTCTGATTGCCTGGACAATTGAAGCAGCACTTGAGAGCCGGGAACTGGATCGGGTGATTGTTTCCACTGATGACAAAGATATCGCATCAATTTCCCGGCAGTATGGTGCAGAAGTTCCTTTTCTCAGACCTCTGAAACTGTCTCTGGATGCTTCAAGTCATACTGATGTAGTGCTACATGCCATTGACTGGCTGATAGAACATGAGCAGTATGAGTCCGAATATATCACAATGCTGCAGCCAACCTCACCGTTCCGGATTGCTGAAGATATTGATGGTTCCATTCGGTTTGCCAGAGAAAAAAATGCCAAAGCAGTCATTGGAATGATGGAAGCTCCCAGTCATCCCGTCTGTTTACGGTTGATGACGGAAGCAGGACTACTGGTGGAACTGACACCTCAGCAGGAAGAGTCTGCACTGCGCAGGCAGCTCTTACCGGAGGTCTATGCATTCAATGGCGCATTGTATGTGCTGCGGACCGAAGATTTCAGGTCAACGAAAACGTTTCGTCCACAGGGAGAAACGTATGGATATAAAATGCCAGAAGAACGGTCTTGGGAAATAGATACTGAATGGGAATTTCTGGTTGCCAGTCTGTTGATGGAAAATCAAATCAATATGACGTCAAAACGAACAGCTGCTTGAAAACAGAGAGCAACTCAGCGGGATTCTAACTGAATTATGCAAACCATGCGCGAACTCATTCCGTTATCCATTCCGCACCTTGCCGGGAATGAATGGAGCTATCTTAAGGACTGCCTCGACTCGGGGTGGGTTTCCTCTGTTGGTTCTTACGTTGACAGGTTCGAGCAGCGGATCAGTGAATATGTGGGAACGGAATTCGGTATCGCTACTGTCAATGGTACTGCTGCCTTGCATCTCAGTCTGCTGGCGTGTGGAGTACAGCCTGGTGATGAAGTTATTGTTCCCGCTTTTACATTTGTTGCACCTGTGAATGCGATTCGATACTGCGGGGCGAATCCTGTATTTGTTGGATCTGAATCGAAAACAATGAACCTTGATGTTCAGAAAGTGCAGGAATTTCTGGAACAGGAATGCATTACAGATCAATCGGGGCTGAAAAATAAACAGACGGGTCGCTACATCAAGGCAATCTTACCTGTCCATGTCTTCGGACATCCCGTGGATATGTCATCACTGGTTGCAATTGCAGACAGATACCAGCTACCCGTCATTGAAGACGCTTCTGAAAGTCTCGGCTCTGAATATCGAGGAAAGAAGACCGGGGCGCTGGCTACGGTCGGCTGCTTTTCATTTAATGGCAATAAGATTATTACTTGTGGTGGGGGAGGCATGGTGACAACAAACCAGGAGCCTCTGGCACGACACATCCGTCATCTCAGTACACAGGCCAACAGCAAACCCTTTGAGTATGAACACAATGAAGTGGGTTATAATTATCGACTGACAAATATTCAGGCGGCTTTGGGAGTGGCTCAGTTGGAGCAACTGGATTCCTTTCTGGAAATCAAACGGAAGAACGCAGAACTTTACAGGCAACTATTAGCTGAAATTCCACAGGTTAATCTTGCCTGGGAAGAACCCTGGGCAAAAAGCAATTTCTGGCTGTGTACATTACTGGTTCCAGCTGCGGACCGAAAACCACTCATGGACTATCTGATTTCTGAGAATATCCAGGTCAGACCAGCATGGAAACTCATGCATACTTTACCGATGTACGAGGACTGTCAGTCTTATCGGCTCGAAGAAACAGAAGCAGTATTTGGACACTGCATTTCAATTCCATCGAGTGTGCAGCTGACTGAGGAGGAAATCAGGTTTGTAGTAAAGTGCATTCAAACCTATTTTGATCAGTCATGAATCATTCCCGGGAATCCATCATTCTGTTAGGAGGTGGGGGTCACGCTAAGGTGCTGATCGATCTGATTCTGCAGGGAGAATCATTTCAAGTGATCGGAATTCTGGACCCGGATCTTGTCATCGGACACCACATCAAAGGAATCAAAGTTCTAGGATCGGATGCGGGGCTGGTAGGGATTCAAGAGCAGGGAGTGAAACATGCTGCTGTTGCCATCGGTAGTGTGCATTCGAATCAGTTAAGGGAAAAATTATTCAACCAGTGTCGGGATCTGGGATTCCAGCAACCGGCGCTGATTCACCCCCGGGCATTCCTGGCGTCAGATGTCACTTTGTGTGAGGGGGTACAAGTTATGGCCGGGGCGATTGTCCAAACAGATACAATAATTGGGGAGGGAGTTGTCGTGAATACCGGAAGCCGGATCGATCATGATTGCAAGATCAGCAAGCATTCGTTTCTGGCACCGGGAGTGATTTTGTGTGGCGGCGTATCAGTTGGTGAGAATGCATTTCTGGGGGCAGGATCAGTTGTGATTCAAGGTGTAAAAATTGGAAAAAATGCAGTCATTGCAGCAGGCGCTGTTGTGACGCGGGATGTCAGGGACGGTGCCTTAGTCAAAGGAGTGCCAGCGAAATGAGTGTATTTGTCATCGCAGAAGCAGGTGTGAATCATAACGGGAGTGTGGAAACAGCTAAAAAAATGATCGACGCGGCCGTGGAAGCCGGGGCGGATGCGATTAAATTCCAGACATTCAAAACGGAAAAACTGGTCTGTAAGTCTGCGCCTCAAGCAGAATATCAGCTGAAAAACAATATGGGAAACGGAGAAGAAGATTCCCAGTTCACGCTACTGAAGAAACTCGAAATAAATCGGGAAACGCATCTGGAGTTATTCGATTATTGTCGGGCTGCAGGAATTGTGTTTATTTCCACTCCCTTTGATCTGGATAGCATTGACCTGTTGAAAGGTCTCGGCCTGGAAAGAATCAAAGTTCCCTCTGGTGAAATTACCAATTATCCCTACCTGAAAAAAGTGGGAGAGACATTTCATAGAGTGATCCTTTCTACGGGGATGGCAGACCTGGGCGAGATCGAAGATGCACTGGATATCCTGATCGCCGCTGGGGTCGAACGCGACAACATCACAGTCCTGCATTGTAATACAGAATATCCCACGCCGATTCAGGATGTGAATCTCAAAGCGATGCAAACCATCCGAGATGCTCTGGGAGTTAAAGTCGGTTATTCCGATCATACACTGGGGATTGAAGTTTCTATCGCCGCCACTGCTTTGGGAGCATGTGTCATAGAGAAGCATTTTACGCTCGATAAAAATATGGAAGGCCCTGATCATGCTGCCTCCCTGGAGCCTGATGAGCTTCTGATGCTCGTGCGTGGTATTCGTAATACAGAAAGGTCACTGGGCAGCCCGCTTAAGAAACCCTCACTTTCGGAAGCAAAGAACAAGCCGGTGGTCCGCAAAAGTATTGTTGCTGCAGAACCTATCAAAAAAGGTGAGCCTTTTACTGAGAGAAATCTCTGCGTGAAACGCCCGGGAACAGGCATCAGTCCCATGCTCTGGGATCAGATGCAGAATCAGATTGCCCGGCGTGATTATCAGGAAGACGAAATCATTGAATTATGAATAAAACTGTCTGTCTGATAACCGGTTCGCGAGCAGATTATGGTCTGTTGAGTCCTTTGTTGGACGAACTGCAGGCTGATTCAGAAATCCACCTGCAATTGCTGGTGACCGGGTCTCATCTCTCTCCCGAATTTGGGCTGACGTATCAGGAAATCGAAGCAGACGGTTATCAAATCGATGAAAAAGTGGAAGTCGTCATGAGTTCGGATTCCTCCGTCGGAATCTGTAAATCCATGGGGCTGGGATTGATCAGTTTTTCTGAAGCATATTCCCGACTGAATCCCGATCTGATTGTCGTTCTGGGGGACCGTTACGAAATCTTCAGCGCAGTTTCTGCTGCTCATATCAGCCGTATACCGGTGGCGCATCTACACGGTGGCGAAGTGACAGAAGGCGCTTTTGATGATGCATTAAGACACGCGATCACAAAAATGAGTTATCTGCATTTTACCGCGACCGAAGATTACCGCAGGCGTGTGATCCAGTTGGGGGAAGATCCTTCGCGAGTTTTTAACGTAGGAGCGATCGGATTAGATAATATCACTCGGCTCAATCTGCTTAGTCGAGAGGAACTCGAAGTTTGTCTGGATTTTAAATTCAAACACCGTAACCTTTTGTGCACATTTCATCCGGTCACACTGGAATCGGATACCGCAGAAACTCAAATGCAGCACTTATTAAATGTGCTGGAGCAGCAGGAAGACACAAACATCATTTTTACGAAATCAAACGCTGATACGAGTGGAAGAGTCATTAATCAGATGATTGACGATTTTGTACAGAAAGACCGTGATCACTACCATGCTTATGTGAGTTTAGGACAACTGCGATATTTATCACTGATGCAATATGTCGATGCTGTTGTGGGAAACTCTTCAAGTGGAATCATTGAGGCTTCCAGTTTTGGCGTTGGAACTGTGAACCTGGGCGATCGGCAGAAAGGGCGAATTCGGTCAAAGCTGGTAATTGATTGTGCACCGGACGAAACTACTATAGTCACAGCATTTAAAACGTTATATTCTCCCGACTTTGAAAAACTTCGAAAGACAGCCACCAACCCTTACGGAGATGGCAAGTCAGCACCGCGAATCGCCAGAATACTCAGGGAAAGTCCTCTGACACAGACGACACAAAAATCGTTTTATGATCTGGCGTTTGATCGCGTAATGCCACACGGCGTTAAAATTGTACCTGCAGACTAAAATGAATCCTGTGAGTGATAACATATGCCAGCCGGGAGAGGGAGACCAGAGATGGACTCGATCAATGAGTGTCTGATCAACGAAACTGCAGATATCCGAGACACAATCCGCGCCATCGAATCTGGCAAAAAAGGAATCGCAGTGGTGATTGATCACTGCCGTACTTTACAGGGTGTTGTTACCGATGGTGATGTCCGACGTGGTTTGCTGGCAGGTCAGAAACTGAAAGATTCTGTCACAGCGATTATGAATCGCAGACCAACCAAGGCGGATTCGCGATCCTCTCAGACTTCGATTAGAGAGTTGCTGGAACAAAGCGGACTGGAAGCACTTCCACTGGTGGATGAGCAAAATTGTGTTGTTGATATTGTATTGCTGTCAGCATTAAGACGTCATTCACATCCAGGGCAGGCCACCGGGTTCAGTAGTGCCCTGATCATGGCAGGTGGAGAAGGGCGAAGATTATTGCCACTGACTGAGAATCTGCCTAAACCGCTGGTCGAAGTCGGGGGCATGCCTCTGATTGAACGACAGGTTCGCAGAATCGCACATGCTGGCGTCAATCGAATTTATGTCGCAGTAAATTATCTGGCTGAAATGATTGAATCACATCTGGGAGATGGCAGCCGTTTTGGTGTGGAAATACAATATTTACGCGAACCGAAAAAGCTGGGTACAGCTGGATCACTCTCGCTGATCACAGAAAAGCTGGATGGACCATTGCTGTTAATGAATGGAGATGTCTTAACCTCGATCAATTTTCAGTACCTACTGGATTTTCATTCTAAGCATCAGCCTCTGATAACTGTGGCCGCCATTGATTATCATGTAGAGATTCCTTACGGAGTCATTAAAACAGAGGGCTCATTTGCCCTGTGTCTGGAAGAAAAACCTTCACAGCAGTTTTTGTGTAACGCCGGAATTTATGCACTGTCTCCTGAAGCTGTGAGTCTTGTTCCTCACCACCAACCTTACAATATGACCGATCTCATCGAGACAGGACTTTCGCAGAAAGAGGGCGTTGCTGTGTTTCCGGTGCATGAGTACTGGTCTGATATTGGGACTCACGCTGAGTTGGATAAAGCACGTTCTGAGTTAAAGATTGTGAGGGAAACCCTCGGGGAGCTGGAAGAAAGTGATGAATTTGCGGTACACATTGAATTAAACCACCGCAAAGCAGCCTAGACCATTGAAAAGCGAAATATTAAAGAAATCAAGCATGACAGAGTCATTAACAGGTCAGCAGGTTCTGGTCACAGGGGCCGATGGTTTCATCGGGAGCCATCTGGTCGAACAGCTTGTCGCATCCGGGGCCCGTGTGCGTGCGCTGGTCTATTACAATTCCTGGAACCAGATTGGCTGGTTGAACGATATTTCTACTGAGGTTCTGCAGTCCATTGAAGTCATTCAGGGGGATATTCGGGATGCAGAACGGGTTAACGGAGCTGTCACAGGCTGCGAGTATGTCTTTCATTTATCGAGTCTGATTGCCATCCCCTATAGCTACGTAGCTGCCCGCTCGTATGTGGATACCAATATCACAGGGGCATTAAATGTTTTACAGTCATGTCGCAGTTCAGACAGTCTCACCAGATTAGTACATGTTTCTACTTCGGAAGTATATGGTTCTGCGCAGCGAGTCCCCATTGATGAAGATCATCCCCTGGTCGGGCAGTCTCCTTATTCCGCCAGTAAAATTGGCGCAGATAAGATGGCAGAAAGTTTTTATCTATCGTTTGAACTGCCTGTTGTAACGGCTCGGCCGTTTAATACCTATGGGCCGCGGCAGACGGCACGAGCTGTGATTCCGACGATTGCCAGTCAGTTGCTCTCAGGCTGCTCTGAATTAAAACTGGGAGCGTTAACACCGACACGCGATTTTAATTTTGCTACCGACACGGCGGCGGGAATGATTGCTCTTGCACTTTGTAAGCAGGCCGAAGGTGAAGTTGTTAATATTGGGAGCGGCAGGGAATGGTCCATTGAAGAAACTGCGAAAATTCTGATGGAAGTTACGGGACGTGAGGTGCCCATCCTGTGTGATGAGGATCGGATTCGTCCCGAAAAAAGTGAAGTGAATCGGCTCCTGGCCGATAATACGAAAATTCAGAAACTGACCGACTGGAAAAGTCAGGTATCTTTTCAGTCAGGGCTCGCAGCCACTTCCGACTGGATCAGACAGAATCTCCGGTATTTCAACGTAGAACGCTACACCATCTGACGGGCTTGCGACATGAATTCTGAAATGAATATTTTTTAACGAAGCTATAGCGAATATGACACAACGAGCCACATCTGTGTCGGCGATATTAGTTGCTCTGGCGATGCTGCTGGGGCGAATGACAGGCCTGTTGCGCATTTTAGGACTTGCAACGGTACTCGGTGTTACCTATGCGAACGATCTTGCCATACTCGTCATTTCCGTCCCGGATATACTGAATGCCATGCTGGTGGGGGGCGCTTTAGGTGTGGTGTTGATACCAGAAATGCATCGTCGCAATGAAGAAGTTTCAGAACAGTCTGCCAGTCAGCTGATCGTGCAGACTTTTTTTGCGATCGCTGTCGTGACTGGTGTTCTGGCTTTCCTGCTGGTTATGGGAGGGACATGGTTTACGCAACTACTCGCTTCCGGGTTCACACCTGCTCAGATAAACGAGGCCGGCAAACTGATTTCAATTGTATTGATTGCGTTTCCTGTCAGCGCTGTGACAGCGGTCACTTCTGCCGTTCTACAGGGGCATCACAAACCAGTGATTCCCGCATATGGAAATTTATTTTTTAATCTGGTCCTGATCGTGGTGATTTTTCTCTGGGTGACACCAGGACAAATTGAGATTCTCGCCTGGGCAGTGGTGGTGGCAAGTTTATTTCGATTACTGACTCAACTCATCTGCTGTTATTTTGTAAGTGACTTTAAAGGGGCTTTTAAATCCTTTTTTCGCTTGAGTTCCTTGAACCGGCAACTGATGGTAAAATACTTCCAGGCACTCACCGCCATTGGTCTGGTAGTTACTTTTCCAGTTGTGTCACGATCATTTGCTTCGATGTATGAAGGGGGAATCAGTCTGTTTGAATATGCCCAAAAACTGGTGGAGCTGCCACGAGGATTAATAGGGGCTGTGATCTCAATGGTGATTTTTCCCAGGCTCAGTCGAATATTTGCGACAGGGGATCTGACTACGGGGGCGAGAATGGTCAGTCAGATAGCTGGATTGATCTTATTAATTTCTATTCCTGCAGGCATTGCCATTTATGTAAGTGCTGAACCGGTAGTCTCGCTGTTGTTTCAACGTGGCCAGTTTTCAGCACTGGATGTTGCAAATACCGCGAAATTGCTGCAGATTTCTATCTTGTCGATGCCAGCCTTGTTTTTATCTATTTTGACAATGAATGTGTTTTATGCCAGACATGAAACGATCATTCCTTTTAAAATCAGTTGTGTCTCTCTAGCCTGTCTCATTCTGCTTTCGCTGGGACTGCGAGAGTTTCTCGGAATATCCGGGATCATGCTGGCGTTTGTTTTGGCCAGCTGGCTACATTTTCTGGGTCTGGCTGTTTCATTGCATGTAAAATTAAAGGTATCCATAATTCAGGGTATTGATTTGAAACATTACTCAGCCCTGGTCTTTCTGACATTCTCAGGGATCTCGATTTCCACTATGATAGTCAATATCGTGTCGGATCATGTCCACTTGTTTATATGTTCTGTGGGACTGGGGGGGCTTTGTTTTGGGGCTGTTTTATTGATCCTGAAGAATCACTTGCCGCGTTTCAACGGGAAGCTGTCTTTATAATGAAGTATTTATTTATCACTGATTGCCCTGAGATTGCAAAATACGTCGATCGCTGCGGCGTCCATTGTATCTTCATTGATCTCGAGTTGTTGGGAAAAGTCGAGCGTCAGGGAGGCAGGGATACAGTGATTTCACACCATAAAGTAGAAAATATTTCGCGTGTCAAGAATGTGGTCCAGAATGCTGAAGTTCTGGTTCGCTTGAATCCTCTGAATCCTCAAACATCGGTTGAGATTGAAAGTGCACTGGATCAGGGGGCGGATGCGCTGATGCTGCCGATGTTCCGTTCGCTTGAAGAAATAGAATGGTTCTGCGATCGAGTCAATTCACGGGCCAGAGTGGTGCCATTGGTGGAAACGATCGGAGCAATGAATCAACTCGATCAAATCGTACAACTCCCTGGTGTCTCACGGATCCATATTGGTTTAAATGATTTACATCTCGACATGGAGCTGAATTTCATGTTTGAGCTGATGTCAAATGGAATTGTGGATAAAATGGCTGAAATTTGCAGACGTGCCGAAATCCCCTTCGGCATTGGGGGGATCTCTACAATGGATCAGGGGCTGGTTTCAGGGCGGCTGGTATTGAGTGCGCATGCACGGCTGGGATCTGAGTGGGTGATTCTCTCTCGCTCTTTTCATCAGCTTGCGACAAGCCTGTCAGAATTGCAGTCAAAAATCAACCTGCCGCTGGAACTTCAGAAAGTTGATGAAGCCTACTCTGAACTAATGAAGCGGACCGATTTCGAGATTGAACAGGATAAGCAACTGCTTTCACAGGCAGTGGACGAAGTTGCCTCAAATGAAATGGCGGAACGTAACGCCTCGTAATCCTACTCTTGGACACGACACTTCGCCACTTCAAGCCCTGTTTTGCTTCATCCTTCCAGTTTCCCAAATGAATTACATAAAATTCCGGGGTGGAAACGGATTTCTATTCTCGTTTTTAACGTTCTGTTAAAGTACACTTGCAATATAACGATAAAGTAAATCAAGGGTTCATCCCTGATTCAGGTAGCTTGTTTTTCGAAAAGGAATAATTGGTGAACTCTGTTTTAGTAACTGGTGGAGCCGGTTTCCTGGGAAGTCATTTATGTGACCGACTGATCGAACAGGGCAGGGAAGTGATCTGCCTCGATAACTTCTTTACAGGCAGCAAAAGAAATATTGCTCATCTGATCGGACATCCCCGGTTTGAATTGATCCGGCATGACATTGTGCATCCGTTTTATCTGGAAGTCAGTGAGATCTACAATCTCGCATGTCCGGCGTCTCCGGTTGCCTATCAATATAATCCCATCAAAACAATCAAGACATCGAGTGTCGGGATGGTGAATGTTCTGGGGCTGGCAAAACGCTGTCGTGCCAAGGTGCTGCACGCATCCACATCCGAAGTTTATGGTGATCCGGATGTGCACCCGCAGGTAGAAGAGTATTGGGGGAATGTGAACCCTCTTGGCCCTCGCAGTTGTTATGATGAAGGCAAGCGGATCGCAGAATCGCTGTGTATTAATTATCATCAGGCACATCAGGTGCCGATTCGCATCGTAAGAATTTTCAATACCTATGGGCCGCGAATGGACCCGAATGATGGTCGTGTAATCTCCAATTTCATTAATCAGGCACTGCGGGGAGAGCCACTCACAATTTATGGTGATGGTCAGCAGACTCGCTCTTTCTGTTATGTTGATGACCTGATTGAAGGTTTTCTGAAAATGATGGACCAGGATGAGACAACCGGACCGATTAACCTGGGGAATCCTATAGAGAACAGTATGTTGGAACTGGCACAGGCTGTATTGAAGTCAGTCAATTCTGGCTCGGAATTAGTTTATGAACCGCTACCGACTGACGATCCAAAACAGCGCTGTCCCGACATTACCAAAGCACGAAAATTTCTAGACTGGGAACCCGGAGTTTCATTACAGGAAGGTTTGGCCAAGACTGTTGAGTACTATCGGAATCTGATGCAACAGGAATCGGTATGAACCATATTCTGGTGACGGGAGCAGCTGGTTTCATCGGATTTCATGTTTCTGCTCGCATGCTTTCACAAGGGCATCGGGTGACGGGGGTTGATAATCTTAACAGCCATTATGACGTCAGTTTGAAACTCGATCGGCTGGCAGAATTACAGCAATACCCGACGTTTCAGTTTCATGAAGCGGATATCACAGACGTGGAATGCCTTTCGCAGCTGTTTAATGAGAGTTCTTTTCAGAAGGTGGTCCATCTGGCAGCCGAAGTCGGAGTAAGGAATTCCCTGCTCAGACCGCTCGAATATATTCAGAGTAACGTGTTGGGCTTTGTGAATCTGCTGGAGCAATGCCGACTGAAAGAGATGGAACATGTTGTCTATGCTTCATCCAGTTCTGTGTATGGCGCGAATCGAAAGATTCCTTATTCTACACATGATGCCGTTGATCACCCTGTCAGTCTGTATGCTGCGACCAAACGGTCTGATGAACTGATTGCTCATAGTTATAGCCATTTATACGATCTACCTACCACTGGATTGCGATTTTTTACAGTCTATGGTCCCTGGGGTCGGCCTGACATGGCTGTCTATCTCTTTACTAAAGCCATATTGGAAGGGACACCCATTAAGGTATTCAATCATGGAAATCTTAAACGGGATTTTACCTACGTTGATGATATCGTAACCGGAGTGCTGGGAGTTCTGGAACAGACGCCCGTTCGAACAGAGCCTGTTGGGAAAGCAACTGCCGACGAGTTGACTCAAGAGACGGTTGCCCCCTATCGATTGTATAACATCGGTAATCATCAGCCTGTAGGAATCGCCCGATTGATCGATGTGATAGAACAGCGAGTCGGCAAACCTGCGATTCGTGAAAATTACCCGATGCAACCAGGGGATGTTCTGGAAACGTATGCAGATATTTCAGAGTTGCAGCAGGCAACAGGATTTGCTCCCTCTACATCGATTGAACAGGGGATTGATCGATTTGTCGACTGGTATCTGGAATATCATTCCAGAGGAAAATAACCTGGTCAGTGTTCCCGACTGTGTCCCGTTTTACTGTAACGTCTCCAGGGCAGTTGGACCGAGTATAAGAGACGCTATGGTGAAATGTGACGTGCTCTCAAGTAAGCTCATGCGATCTGGGGGATTACAATTCCGCAATGATTTGCGGTATCAATTGAGCCAGTTTCTGGCCACCATCTGCTGCCACTTTTAAGATTTTACTGATCTCAACTGGTTCCAGGGCATCGGGCAGACAGAGATCAGTCACCACCGAGAGCCCCAATACTTTCAGGGACGCATGATTGGCGACAATGCATTCAGGGACCGTCGACATGCCC
Organism: Gimesia algae; assembly: GCF_007746795.1. Lineage (NCBI taxonomy): Bacteria > Pseudomonadati > Planctomycetota > Planctomycetia > Planctomycetales > Planctomycetaceae > Gimesia > Gimesia algae. The sequence continues at coordinate 2,316,692 of NZ_CP036343.1, read as the reverse complement.
ACGCAGTCTGCACCCATCTGACGCAGCATACGATATTCCGCACGTGTTTCCAGGTTTGGTCCAGCAACGGCGACAAATACCCCTGTCTGAGTACGTATCTGTAGTTCCAGCGCCTTCTGTTCAGCCAGCCTGATTAAGCTGCGGTCGTAGGGGGCGCACATATCCGGGAAACGGACGCCGAGTCGATCATCATTGATACCACGTAATGGATTGTCACCCATTAAATTAATCTGATCTTCAATGATCATAATATCTGCCAGCTGATAGTGAGGATTCATCCCACCCGAGGCATTGGTGATGATCAAGGTTTCGACCCCCAGGGCTTTCATTACTCGAACGGGAAAAGTGACCTCTTTCATGGAGTAGCCTTCATAAAAATGAAATCGGCCTTCCATCGCGACAATCGGGGTTCCATTTAAGATTCCAGATACCAACTGACCCGCATGTGATTCTACCGTCGAGCGGGGAAAGTGAGGAATCGTTTCATATGCTATTGAATTCTGCTGGCTGATCTGTTGAGTGAAGCCACCCAGACCGGTACCCAGAATTAAACCGACCTGAGGGGGCTCCTGAATCCGAGGTTTCAGATATTCGACAGCATCATTTATTTTTTCGACCAGTCCCTGCATGGATAGTATCTTTTCAGTAGGAGAGTTCAGGAAGCTGGTGGAAGCACCCCTACTCAAGTGATTGGCGGGTGGATCGTCGCATCGTGTGGACGGAGAAGAGAGGGGGCGAAACTCGCCTTTTAAATCAATTCAATGGCGAGTCGACTAACCTGGCATCAGATTATTTTAAAACGCGTCATCGTCATCAAAATCATCATCGAATTCATCATCAAACTCATCTTCTTCATCATCGAATTCTTCTTCTTCTTCTTCTTCGTCATCATCATCGAAATCGTCTTCGTCATCGTCGAATTCATCGTCGAGGTCTTCCAGGTCATCGAAACCAATATTTTCTTCATCATCATCCAGTGAAAAGAAAACTATAGGGGTTTCTTCCGTAAATGGATCAAGTTTTTCGGGGGATTCGATAAGGGGTGAATCAATTACTAACACAGTTAAATCCTCGTTGTTTCTTTGTGCAATCTTTCCAAATTTCTATACGATTTTTACAGAGCATTAAAGCCCCATGTCAACATCCAATCGTGGGATCGTATTGACATTCGGGGAGAACTATTTCGACTCTTGAAAGGCAAAAATATAGTTCAGAATATTTCCATTATTATATTTAAAATACTTTGTCAAGTGCGAAAAAAAAAGAACTGGAAATATATAGTTCTATTTCCGTCTGCGTGCCGTAAACACATGAGGAAAAAAGCGTAGTTTTTCGCTGTCAGCGGGAAAAAGTTGCTCCCGGGATGGACCGGTTTTTCCTGATAAACAAATGGTGATAACTTGAATAGTTCGCCTGCCTGCACTGGTTCAAAATTGAGTATTCGGATCCCGTCAGGAACCTTCATCTATTCTTTACAATGGTTTCATAAATCGGCTGTGAAGGGGGCAGAACAGGCTTGGCAAAAACCGTCAATCCAGCGTTAGGGCGGAGGTGTCACGGGTTTTGAATGGCTCCGCCACAACTTGATCCAGCCCCTGCCGTACAGCCATAGCAATGCTGGCTGGAATTGATGTTTCTGTTGACGAGATCATCGTAATTAAAATTACGGATGTGTCTTTGCTCAGACACTGCGATCGGTATATTCAGCATCTGGTTAAAATCACAGTCGTAGAGATATCCTTCCCAGTCGACTGAGAGAATCGAGCGGCACATCAGCCCGGACACAGTACCCGGGTTAAAAGCGCTCACGAGACGCTCCATGTATTCTTCAAACTGTCCTTGCTGGATCAGCTCACTCAGAAACCGGCTGATCGGCATATTGGTGATGGTGATCAGGTTTGTAAACTGAATATCGAATCGTGTTTTCAACTCGCGTTGGTAGGCGGCTTCCAGTTCCGATTGATCAGGCGGTAGTGAAAAACCGACCGGATTATAAACCAGTGTTAACTTCAATCCTGAGTCAGAAGTTCCATAGCCGAATGAATTCAAAAGCTGCAGCGCGTCAATCGATTTTTGAAAAGCACCATTGCCCCGTTGTGCATCCGTATTTTCCTGCAGGTAACAGGGCAGAGAGGCCACGATTTCGACCTGATGCTCTGCCAGAAATTTTGATAGATCTTGAAAACCGGGGGCGAGTAATATCGTCAGATTGCACCGATCGATTACGCGTTTACCCAGCTGGCGGGCGGCGATCACCATCTCTCGAAACTGTGGATTCATTTCCGGCGCACCACCGGTTAAATCGAGTATTTCAAATCCCGGATGTTGCAAGGCCTGCAGACACTCCTTTACCGTTTCAGCTGTCATGATTTCCCTGCGGTCAGGACCCGCATCGACATGACAATGCTCACACGTCATGTTGCAGAGTTTTCCCAGGTTGACCTGCAAGGTATCAATCCTTGTCGCCTGCAGGTTGGGGAGTTGATGCTGCTGTAACTGTTTTTCAAACGTCGGCTGTTGTGAATGTTCATTTAGAATCCGCAGTTGTTCACGCGGGTCCGCTAGTTTGCTATGTTGTCTAAGCAGGGTGAGAGGGGGCATCAGTCTTCCCGATTTGAGTGTAAACGGAATTCTATTCCGAAAAACGGAGTCTAGCAGCAACCGCTGTCCGGACTACAGCAGTCATCCATAATCTGAGTAGTCAGATTAAAGTTTTTGCCTTTGGTTTCCAAGGGACTGCGGATCGCATTCCTGCGACAGTCCATCTCGCGTGCCTGCTCCAGGGGAATATCCTGATATGGCTCAACCGGGAGAAACTGGCTTGCGTAAGGCGCAGCCTGCAGCAGTCGAAATGTTTTATCACAGACGGCGATCCGCTGGCCTCGAAAATAAGTATGCCCATCGTCATCCTCGACTTTCTTAAACGGTCCGCGATATATCATCGCCTGATTTCGTTCCAGGCAGGAGCCCTGTTTACCTTTATACGCCGAGACAACCACCGATCGGAATTCAATACCTTCTACTGTCTGCCAGGAGTTTTCTTCGCGTTTCAGTATTTCGATCCCATGAAACCCGGCGTCTTCAAATGCCTTCAAAAACGCGGCTTCCTGGAAGGCACCAGAAATGCATCCTGACCAGAGTTCAGGGTCTTTGCGCATATGGTGAGGAACGATTTCATCACAGACAATATCACTGATGACCGCTTTCCCACCGCGTTTTAAAACTCGAAAGACTTCCTGCAGTAACTGGCTACGGTCGCTCTCACGTACCAGGTTTAAAACACAGTTTGAGATCACACAGTCAATCGAGTCATCTGGAATCAGTGGTGACTCCTGTCGCAGCCGTTCTTCCAGATTCCGTAATTCCAGCCAGCGCGCCTGACTGTCGATCGGGTTGGCGGACAATTCCTGATTCAACAGATCCAGGTCCAGTTTTAGGTCCTGGATCAGGCCCGTGCGAAATTCAACATTTCCGTATGCGAGTTGATCGGCGACGTCCTGCTGATACTTGCGGGCCAGAGCCAGCATCTCCGCATTGCAGTCCACTCCGATTACTTTTCCGGAAGGCCCCACAATCTGTGATGCGATGTAACAGATTTTACCTCCCCCTGAACCTAGATCCAGAACGGTATCGCCCGGGGAGAGATAAGGGGTCGGGTCACCACAACCATAGTCCTTTTCCAGAATCTCTTTCGGGATGATCGATAAATATTCCTGATTGTATTCAACAGGACAACACAGTGCCGGTTCAGCCTGGTGCGCCGCGTTTGCATAACGGGCATAGACAGATTCTTCTTCACTGGAGGACGTCTGCGTATTGACAGAATTCATCTTGCTCAAGGTTCCTTTAAAGTCCGTTCGGTTTCTTTTGAATTTCTGACGAAAACAACTGCTGAAAGTAAAAGGCTGCTTGAAGATCTTCCAGTATAGCCAAGTCAGTGAATTTCAGAAACATTGCGTTTCCGAATGAAGATTACTTTTGGGAGTTTGTATTATGGACTACTATGAATTCAAATACTGTGAAACGAATTACAATTCCCGTTTAAGTATAAAAAATGAGTAACGTTCATCAGAGAAAAACAGCCTGCTCGATTTCGGTCATTATTCCAATATTGCAGGGAGATGACAGTTGGCAGGCTTTACTGGTGGATCTGGGGGCGTTCCCGGAATCTACCGAATTCCTGTTTGTTTCAAACGGTTTGGCTCCGCCAGAGTTTCAGGAGCAGCTCATGCCTTACGGGTTAAACAGCCGTAGTCACTGGCATCGTACAACCAGAGGCAGGGCGATCCAGATGAATCACGGGGCACTACAAGCTCAATCTGAACATCTATTATTTTTGCACGCCGATTCTCGCTTAAGTGACTCAGCTGTCCAACAGCTATTTAATACCCTGAATTTATATCCGGATGCGTTACTCTATTTTAATCTTAAATTCCGGGATCAGAGCTTTTTGCTGATGCGGCTCAATTCCTGGGGCGTTTATTTTCGTTCGCATGTGCTGGGGGTTCCCTTCGGTGATCAGGGGTTCTGTTTGTCGAGTACTTTGTTCCATGAACTCAAGGGATTTAATGAGGAGGCAGCCTATGGTGAAGATCATCTGCTGGTGTGGGCGGCCAGACGACACGGGATACGTCTCAAGTGCAACGGCGCAGAAATCGAAACCAGTGCCCGCAAATATCGAGAGCAGGGCTGGTCGAAAGTGACAGTCAGACATCTCTGGCTGACGGCACGGCAGGCGGTCCCTCAATTATTACTTCTGATAAAAGATCGAACCTGGAAATGCTGTCAAAGCAAGGCGCCATCGCAGTCTTCGTAAAAACTCCTGGCTACTCTCCTTTGAAGACCAGGCTGGCACAGTCGGTCGGTACGGTGCGCGCGGAGCAGTTTCATATCCTTTCCGCAAAAGCAGTCGCAGCAGTCGTGCAGACAACCGCAAAACAGAAATCAGTCACTCCGTTCTGGGCGGTCGCTGAACCAGAAGCAGTTAACGATCCGCTCTGGAGTCAGTTTGAAACCATTGATCAGGGAGCAGGGGGCTTGGGGGCCCGGCTGGCGTATGTGCAACAGCAGTTGCTTGCATCATATAATTTCGTCATTTTCCTGGGCGCGGATACGCCGCATCTGCCTGTGAGATTATTGAATGCAGCTGTTGAGATTCTGTGCACGAATAGCGATTCACCGCAGTTTGTCATCGGGCCTGCCTGTGATGGAGGTTTTTATCTGTTTGGCAGTCAGATAACGATCGATCCAAAAATCTGGCTGGATGTACCTTACAGTGTCGAGGACACTGCAAAAGTGCTTCGGGAACAGATTCAGGATCTGGGTGAAATCCATCTGCTGCCTGAGTTGAGTGATGTGGACACCGTTCAGGAACTGCCGTTGGTAGCCCGGCAATTAACTGCAGGTGAGGACTGGCTGGCAGAACAACTGCAGGTTCTCAAGTGGATACAGGAATGGGAAGCACGGTCAGATTAGTTCCGCTACTGGACAATGGTTGTGGAGGGAGTGGTACGAGCGGACAATTCTGGTTTTAGCTCTTTCTCGTCGGCGCTTCCCTGAATGACCATGTACAGCGAACTGACTGCGAGTAACATCAGCAGGCAACGTTTAAAAATCACAGGATTAATTCGGGGGCCGATCAAAGTACCCAGCGCCATGCCTATGATCACAAACGGAATCGCAATGGCGGATGTCAGGATCACAGGCGTGGTGACCAGTCCCATTAACGACAAACCTATGACACGTGTGATCGAGATCAGGATGAAAAAACCAAATATAAATCCCTTGTATTGGTCCTGTGTCCAGGGTTGTCGGATGGCATAAATCACAATCGGCGGGCCGGCAATACTGGTTGACCCGGCCAGGAAGCCGCTGCAGAAGCCGGCAAACGTACTCCAGATTGGGGACGCCTGTTGCGGGCCGGATTCTGTTTGAACGGGTTTCTGGAAAAAACCATCGACCACAATCAGCAGGATCACCAGTCCGGTACCGCGCACCAGGTAATCCAGGTCAATCACGGTAAACATCAGTAGCCCCAGAGGCAATCCTACGAGAGAACCTGCAATTGCTCCCAGCAGCACTTTAAAATTCGAATGCTTCCGATAGGCCCAGAAGATCCAGATCACGGGTAACACGATGCTTAAAGCAACCAGGAGATTGGCTTCGCGAAAATCCAGCATTAAAGGAAGGACTGCCATCGCGACGATGGCATATCCAAACCCGATAATTCCCTGGATGAATGCAGACAGAAAAATGACAGCCAGGACAAAAAACCACAACTGTGGATCAGAAAACATCATGATTGTGAACAAGTCAATATGAGTCAAGATTTTACTGATGACTCGAGAAAGCGGGGGTGAACGCGGCGGGAAAAGTTATTCCATCAGAGCGCTGCCTTTGGTCTCTTTCGCAAAGTAAGGAAGGATGGCACCGATGATATACAGCATGCTGAGCGTCGTCGCTGTTTGCGCCAGAGTCAAGCCCACAGCAGTACTTTGCATCCAGCCAGCAAGAAACAGGATAGGAGCTGCCAGGATGCGGCCTGCATTAAAACAGAAACCGGTTCCAGTTCCGCGCAGACGTGTGGGGTAGAGTTCCGGGAAATAAATGGCATAACCAGCGTGCATACCCAGCGTCAGAAAACCAAAAATGGGCAAGAAACAGCCGATAGCAACAGCGCCATCAAGTACATTAAACAGCAGAACCGAACTGATTAAGCCGCCAGCATTGAACAGAAAAAATGCGCCCCGTCTTCCCACCCATTCGCAGATCGGTCCAAACGCCAGTAATCCGAGGCCGCCCCCAGTCGTCGCCAGAAACATTCCCAGCATTTCCCACTTTTTTAATTGCGATTTGATTGTCACAGGGGGTTCTTTTTTGAATGCTTTAATCTGTTCCGAGGTCACATCGGGCTGACCCTCAAAGTGTTCCGCGACATAGTCGGCAGTGACTGAATTTAAAAACGCATTTTTACCATAAATGTGTACTCCCCAGAATGTGGCCAGGCCTATGGCTGCCAGTAACACACCTATGCAGGTACTCTTTAAAAAGTCAGGCAGAAAGAGATCTCCAATGGTGCCCATCTTCTGGCTGCTGTCCTGTTTCGCTGCTTCCTGAGCGTGTTGCCAGGAATCCGGTTCTTTCATGGATCGGCGAATCCAGATGATGAGGAACGATGGTACAACTCCTAACGCAAATCCAATTCGCCAGGGCAGGCTGGGGAAGTCAACTTTTTCGGCATATTCCTGGATACTTTCATTACCGATGATAAACGCACCTGCCAGAATCGCCAGATAAGTTCCAAAAACACTGGAAGCATGAAAAATGCTGCCAACTCGAGCGCGAGCTTTAGGAGGAAACGATTCGGCAACAAGGGTACTTGCGACCGCCCACTCCCCGCCCACGCCGAGTGCTACCAGAAATCGAAAACCGGCCAGTTGCCACCATTCCTGTGAAAACGCCGATAAACAGGTAAAGAATGAGTAAAACAGAATCGTCAATGACATTGTCTTTTTACGACCAATCCGGTCGCTTAAGGCACCGAAGACGATGCCTCCCAGCGCGCCGCCAATCAGAAAGGCTCCCAGCGCGATATTATTGTAAACAGCCAGTCGTCCTTTAATTTCTTTCTGTTGTTTCTCCACAGCGACCGGATCGTTTTGGGATTCCTCATCCAGTGGTTCTGTTTCAATGAGCGAAGGCATGGCTTCATTCATACTGGCAACGAAGATCTGCCCTTCGAAGACATCAAAGACCCAGCCCAGGGAAGCGATCGTCAAAACGAGCCACTGGTACCGCGAAATGCCGTGATACCATTTGTCTTCTTCGAGTTCGTCTTGCATCAGGCTGTGTCTCTCAGTTTAAGGTTCAAAAACATTGATTGCTTTTTTTCCGCTCAACACCAGACGCACATCTTCGCAGACCGAATCGACCACTCGAGCCTGTGCTTCGACAGTAAACGCGGCGATGTGAGGGGTTAAGATGACATTTTCCATCTGATTCAAAGGACTCTGTTTGGGGGGCTCTGTTTCTCGAACATCTAACGCCGCTCCGGCCAGTTTATGCTCAAGCAAAGCCTGGGTCAGTCCGCGTTCATCAACGACTTCGCCGCGCGAGGTGTTGATGAAAAAGGCATCCGGTTTCATTCTTCTGAAATGCTGATAAGTCAGCATTTTGCGTGTGTCGGGAGTCAACGGGCTATGGCAGGAAACGACATCTGACTCAGCCAGTAGATCATCGAGTGAGAGCAGGGTGGCATTCAGTTCTTTGAGTTGTGGCGCGTCTGCTTTCAGAAACGGGTCGGCGGCGAGGATATTCATCCCGAATGCCTTTGCGCGAGTCGCAGTGAGGGAACCAATGCGTCCCATGCCGATCAGCCCGAACGACTTCCCATATAGTTCACTGCCGGTAAATTTGAGTCGGTTCCAGCCGCCGGTCAGGGTATCCTGGCGTGCTTCCGGAATTTTTCTCATTAAAGCCAGCATCAGTCCGATAGTAAGTTCTGCTACAGAGAGTGAATTGGCATCCGGAGTAAAACAGACCACGATCCCTTTTTCGTGGGCATACTCTGTGTCTACATTATCCAGACCCACGCCAGCCCGGGCGATGATTTTCAAGTCGGGGGCAGCATCGATCAACTCGCGATCGACTTTCGTCTGATTTCTGACGATCAAGGCTTTGGTGTTTTGGATTTTCTGTTTGAGCAGATCGGTATTCTGCCACAGGTAGGCATCGAACTCGACATCGTGCTCCTGGATGAGACGATTCATGGACACGCCTTGAATATTCTCTGTTACCAGAACATCGCTCATGTCACTACTTCCTGCGATAACGTTTTACTACTACAGCGTCGATCAATTAAATTGAGAGTAATCGATCGGCTGATTAATGTCGATCGACTGGTCGGCTGGCGGGAGTTCATATTTCAAACCGGTGGCACAGTTGAACAGTACAGCACTCTCGTCCGGGCTGATTCTGCCCGAGGCCAGTTCCTGTTTGTAGGCGGCGTAGGTGGCAGCTCCTTCCGGGCACATCAGGAACCCTTCCTTCTGAGAGCATTCATCCAGAGCGGCGGTGATCAGTTCATCGTCGACGGCTGTCGCGAAACCATTGCTTTCCCGGACAGCTCGTAAGATCAGAAAATCGCCTACCGCAACCGGGACGCGAATTCCGGCTGCCACCGTGTGGGCATTCTGCCAGAGTTCTGCGTGTTCTTCACCGGCTTCGTAGGCTTTGACCATGGGAGCACAGCCAGATGCCTGGACGGCGATCATGCGGGGCAGTTTGCCTTTCAGCCAGCCCATCGCTTTGAGTTCGTTAAACGCCTTCCACATCCCAATCAGTCCGGTCCCGCCACCAGTCGGATATAGAATCACGTCGGGAACCTCCCAGCCCATCTGGTCGGCCAGTTCCAGTCCCATCGTTTTTTTTCCTTCGATGCGATACGGTTCTTTGAGGGTTGAAAAATCAAACCAGCCCACCTGTTCCTTACCCTGACCGACGATCTTGCCGCAGTCATTGATCAGACCATTCACACGCCAGACCTGCGCTCCCTGGGCAGCAATCTCGCGCACATTGATTTCCGGTGTATCGTCCGGGCAGAAGATATAGGACTTCATGCCGGCCCGGGTACCATAGGCGGCCAGCGCAGCGCCTGCATTGCCATTGGTCGGCATCGCGACTTTGGAGACTCCCAGTTCTTTCGCCATCGAAACAGCCATACAGAGTCCCCGGGCTTTGAACGAACCTGTGGGGAGCCGACCCTCGTCTTTTATCCAGACCGTACCGTTTCCTCCCTGCAGGCGGGGAACGGGGATCAGGGGAGTGTGGACTTCTCCCAGGCTTACAATATTTTCTGATTTGCGTACCGGCAGGAATTCGCGGTACCGCCAGAGCGTGGCCGGGCGGGTGGCCAGTACTTCCTTTGTGACTGCCTGGGTGAGCGCCTCTAAATCATATTTGACCAGCAGAGGTTTTCCCGCTTGAGAAAGTCCGTGCAACTGATCGGCTTCGTAACGATCATGGTGCATTCCACACTCAAGATGCGTGACAAATGTTTGAGCTTCGGGAAATGGATTATCCATGAGAGCGTACCTGTTATCAGATCATTATATGGTAGTGATAATTCTGTTGTTTTACGCGGAACGATCATTCAGTTATCCAGCAATTGGCTTAAAAGTCAACCCTTTAAAGCTGGTGTATTCGTTTTCCTCTGGTGGTACTGACTACTGTCAAACTCATCAAATTGTGGTGAGGATTGAAAATGAAAGAACGACTACCCGCAGGCGGGTAGTCGTTCCATTGTTTCTACGAAATGGTTTGTTATTCCACAGGTCCTTCCACACCTCCGGTATAGTGTTCACCCACGGGTTCTTCGCCATGCAGCACTTCCGCTTTGTAACCACCTTTGCTGTAGAAGTAGAATACGAGAATCAGGTAGCCGAAGGCCATGAACAACGGAACTAAGGCCGTGCATTTGAGGGCCATCCGACCGCCGTAGATACCGGCTTTTTTAACTTCCGGTTGATCCTCTTTGGCATATTCTTCTGCACCTTGCCACCATTGATTCAATGTCTCGATGTTTTCGTTCGTCTTACCTTCTGCTTTCAGCTGTTCCACAGCCTTGTCCAGTTCTTCGCCATCGTTCTTCAGAACATCAACTTTCTGACCGTTGAGGCCCTTGATCTCCGGCAGAAAGAGAAAGCCCTTTTCCTCTGCTGCGGAGTAGCGTTCATAGGCATCAGGAGAAAGCGATTCCAGTTTCTGTGTCGCATAATAGTCCTGGTTGTAGCCGATGCCCGGACCACCGAGCAGTCCAGCCGACAGCATGCCGATGCCTCCCATAGCGCCCATGGTCAGAGCGCCCCCTTTAGGGAATCGTTCACCGACCACACCCAGCATGGTGGGCCAGAGGAATGTTTTACCCAGACTGTAAACAGTCATTGCCAGCCAGATGTAAATTGCTGCCTCGAATGTTCCAATCATGTAGAGACCCACGGCACCAAAGCAGGCGCTGATGCAGAGCAGGCCCAGTGGATTGATTTTTTCTACGATCGGGCCGGCAAAGAAACGCAGGACGAACATGATTGAAGATGCATAGATAAAAAGGTAAAGCCCCTGACCTTCTCCCTGGCCTTCCAGAATAGATTCCGTAATACTGGCAATCCAACTGTCAGTACCCAGTTCTACATACCCAACACATGCCTGTAATAGTAGTAGGAAGATCAGTAACGGACTGGCAAAGGTCATCAACATTTGCCCAAAACTGACGCCAGCCGACTTCGCTTCGGAAAGAGGGAATTTCTGTTTGATGACAATGAAGCCATAAATGAGAGTCGGGATCAGAAACACAGCCATCGGAATTTCCCACCGGAGCCACTCTGTGGTTTCTTTCATGTTGGCATAAATGGCGGCCACAATCCCACCTATAATCAAACCGCCGGGCCAGCCAGCATGCAGAATGTTGAGGTAATGCGTTTTCTTGTGGGGGTAGAGTGTCGCCACCAGAGGGTTGATCACCGCTTCACACAGGCCGTTGGCGACAGCGAACATGAACATACCGATATAGAGGCACCAGTAAGTGGCATCTTTACCAGCGGCTTCGAAAACCGGTGTGGCTGCGAATGTAATTAATGCAGAGAGAACATGCAGAATGAACGCCAGCAGCAGGATGGGTTTATAACCGACATTGTCTGTAATTAGACTGGCTAGCAGGATCACAATTCCGAAACCAACCAGTCCGCCGCCAGTGATTGTTCCCAGTTCAAATTTGGTAAATCCATACTGGGCTCCCCAGTCAGCCAGAATACCTCCACGAATGGCAAACCCCACGCCGGCGGCGATGAGCGTCATAAAACTCGCAATAAACAGTGGTTTATTGTTGTTCATAGTTGCGACTTCTTTGAATGAATGAGGGCGAGTGATTATAGGTGCAACGTGTTCTGCAAGAGTTAGTAATTCAAAGGCGGATCGATCGAATGCTGATCAGGAAATGGATGCTTTGAATGGTCTTGATCACACAACAGTAACTCACAACGACCGTTCGTGAGAATGAAAAGATCTCGATGAACAGACAGTTATCAGCATCAGCAACGCCAGATTCTAACCAACCCAGATCGAGATTTCCACAACACGTATGCAGGAATGTGAATGTTTATCAGATTCGCCACCAGTCACTGATGGCTGTCCTTCTGCTTACGTAAAATCAGCAGTCTGTCTCGACGTTCCGCTTCTATCTGATCGGGTAGACTTAACTTTTGACCAGACTTTGCCAGTTCCAGTAACCGCTGCCAGTGATCAAATCCCATCCGTTTGCGGGACCAGTTCATTTCCTGCCAGATCTTCAGGAAACACTGCCGGATAAGGTAGTCAGCGTTGTTCTGTAAGACCTGGCAGTCCAGCCGCCAGGTTTCCTGGTTCTGATCGAGAGTAGCGGCGGTGAGTATCTGGTCGACTTGAGAATTGATGACACAGGTCACTTCTTCCGCCTGCTGTGACAGTCGCTGGAGGGACTGCACCACGTTGGGGTTAAACTCTTTTCTTAATAAAGGTAACAGTTGATGTCGGATCCGATTGCGGGTGAAACTGGTGTCCGCATTGCTTTCATCGTTCCGGAATTCCTGGCCACATGTGTTTAAAAACGTCAGTACTTCTTCGCGACTGACCTGCAACAGGGGGCGAATCAGATGTAAACCTTGCTTTAAAGCTCTGGTTTGTGGAATTCCTCTCAGTCCAGTGATGCCAGTCCCGCGAATAAAATGATGCAGTACCGTTTCCGCCTGATCGTCCAGGGTATGCGCGACTGCAATTTGCGAACACTGTTCTGCTAAGGCTGAACGTGTGAGAAAATCATAGCGTGCTTTACGGCACTGTTCTTCCAAACCGGAATCTGAGCTCTGTTTCAATTCCTGTTTCTCGGTCACGCAGGGGAGTGAGAGACGCTGGCATTCCTGCTTCAGCCATTCTGCATCGTTATCGGAGACGGTTCCTCGCAGGCCATGGTTCAAGTGGGCAACCACCAGTCCCTCGGGAGCAATCAGCGGTTCTGAAGACGAGGCTAAGCATTGTAGTGCCCGCAACAATGCCATGCTGTCTGCTCCGCCGGACACGGCGATCAACAGACGCTGCGCAGGCGACTTTTGATCTGAACGAATGGCAGAGACGGGGCTCGAATCGTCCTGAATCCTTTGCTGGCAGGTAAGCAATCCGCGTTTCACGGCCTGGATAAACTGATTCATCGGAAACGGGAGTTCTGCTAAGCGGGTTAAAGTCTGAATTGGGGCACCCCGCTGGGGCCAATTCGAGATTTGACTTTCGGGCAATATTTCTGACTATATACTATCGAAACCAGAAATGTCTTGTTACCATAAAAAAGGAATATTATTAGAAGTTTCCACTCTCATTCGAGTTACACGCACTCTCAGCTCCCTTTTCGCAACCTATGGAACTTTGCGAATTGGCAGATGTTTGTCGTTTTTTTCTGGATGTTATGGAGTTTGCTTTTCATAATAGTTTCATTGTTTATTTATTTTTAGGTTTCCTTTCGGCATTTCTAAGTTTGACAGGGAGCATTATCGCAAGCGGGTATTTTCACTTAACTTTAAGTGGAGTGCTCTTTGTGATTTAAGAGTTTCTAAAGTAGTCCTGGTTTCAGTTGAGTTGGAGAATCAACAATGTCTGGTATTCTCAATGAGACAATTCTAGCAATTTATGCCCTGCTCACCAGAGCAGTGCGCGTATTGCCGACGCTGATGCAATCACGGAAATCGATTCGTTCTGGGAGAGATTTCTATCCGCAAGTTGAGTCTCTGACTCAGCAGACAGAGGAAAATGAAATGATGCGTCGAGTCTTGTCTTGTCTGGGGATAGAACAGCGGTTACGTGTGCCAGTGAAGGTGCGCTCTGACCGATGGTGCTTTAAGCGTCGCTAAGCAGGTAAAAGCACGGGCCATATGTTTGTTGAAAGCGTATTATCTTTTTTCTGGACTGCTTGAGATTTCGACATGCCTTTGAATTCATTTCTTTTATCAGGCATGGAAAATCGGGAAACTCTCTGACGCTCCTGTCATTCTCATGAAATTCCTGACAACATGATTTGTATTGATCTGATTGAAAACACTTTCGGGTGAGTTCAGGGAGATGCAATTTTGTCTCTGTCGAGTACCAACGCCAAATGGTATCAGACAGGAAAGGGGCTTTCACTATAGGCGCATAGGAAGCACCTGGGATATGTTAACCGAAGTCGCTATTGGAGCGACCCTGGCGTTCATTGTCGGGGTCATCATTGGATATTTCATTGACCGGATCCGTCGAGGGTCTGCCTACCAGTCTTATGCTCAGATACTGAAACAGGCCGAGCTTGATTCAGAAAATCTGCTTAAAAGCCAGAAACTGGAAGCGAAAGAAGAGTTGCTCAAACGCCGTGAAGCACTTGAAGACGAGGTGAATAAACAACGGGAAGAGCTGTGGTCCGTCGAGAAGAAACTCAGTAAACGCGAGAATGCGCTGGAAGATCAGCAGGCTGATTTTCTCAAAAAAGAAGCAATGATTCAGACGACACAGTCAAAGCTCGCCGCCCGCTCCAAAGCGGTCGAAGCGCGCGAGCAGGAACTGGAGCGATCCCTGAAGAAACAACAGGAAGAACTGTTTAAGATCAGTGGTCTGGACCGGGAGACTGCTTCGCAGATGCTGTTGGATCGTCTGGATAGTGACCTGAAAAACGAAACTGGTGCATTGATTATGAAGCACCAGAACGAGTTGAAGCAGACCTGCGATAAAATCGCCCGCGAGACGATAGGCATGGCGGTGCAGCGTTTCGCTTCCGGTCACGTGGCGGAAACCACCGTCTCCACAGTCGAACTGCCTGAAGAAGAAATGAAAGGGCGGATTATCGGTCGTGAAGGACGCAATATCCGTGCTTTTGAAAAAGCGACCGGCGTGGATGTGATTGTAGATGATACTCCCGGAGTCGTTGTGGTCTCTGCTTTTGACAATGTCCGCCGCCAGATCGGTAAAATGTCATTACAGAAACTGGTCAACGATGGACGGATTCATCCTGCACGAATCGAAGAAGTGGTCGAAGAAACACAGAAAGAGCTGGAAGAATATATTCAGACGATGGGCCAGAATGCCTGTCAGGAAGTGAATATTTCCAACGTGAATCCCAAACTGATCGACCTGCTGGGCCGACTGCATTTTCGCACAAGTTACAGTCAGAATGTGCTCAGGCACTCGATTGAAGTCTCGGCTCTGACCGGCATGATGGCTGAGCAACTGGGGCTGGATGGAACCATCGCCAGACGGTGTGGCCTGTTTCATGACATCGGTAAAGCAGCTGATCACGAGATGGAAGGTGGCCATCCTGCTGTGGGGGCGCAGTTGCTGAAACGCTACGGCGAATCACAGGAAGTCGTGCATGCTGCAGCCGGCCATCATGATGATATTCGCCCTGACTACATTTATACCGTACTTGTGGCTGCAGCAGACGCCTGTTCTGCCTCGCGTCCCGGTGCTCGGCGTGACACACTTGAAAAATATGTCCGTCGTCTCGAAGAACTGGAAACGCTGGTTTGTGGTTTTCCGGGCGTAGATCATACTTATGCCATTCAGGCGGGCCGTGAAGTCCGGGTGATTGTTGATTCCGATCAGGTGAATGACCGTGAAGCGGCAAAGATGTGTAAAGATATTGCCAAGGCAATTGAAGACACGCTTACCTATCCCGGTGAGATTCGCGTGACGGTAATGCGGGAAGCCAGAACAGTGGAGTACGCACGTTAGAGACGGGGAGGCGTGTCGTTTTCACTCTCCTGCAGATTGGCCTGCATCTGGTCTGCGATCGCCTGCTGGTTTTCACCAGTCTGTTGTCGAAGTGCGTTGATGACTTTTTGCTGGCGTTCTGCCGTTTGGTTCTGATTGAGTTTGAATTTTCCTTCGACCCGCTTAATCTGTATTCTGAAGCCCACGATCGCCGGTAATAATGAATCAACAAAATCAGCGTCTGAATCTGGTATCGACCATGGCGCTGGCTGAACTGCTTCATAGAAGGCTACATATTGTTTGAGAATCTGCTTCAGTTGGGCAGGATCATTCTCAAGTATGCAGGAACCATAAACGTGTACCGCCTGGTAATTCCAAGTCGGAACTGTATGGTTCGATTCATACCAGGCTGGAGAAATATAGGCGTGCGGGCCGTGAAAGATCGCCAGCAGGTTTTTGCTCTGGAGCTGATCTGCCTGTGGATTGGCTTTCGCCAGATGGCCGATTAATTGACCGAACTCTCCCTCTGCGCGATCCAGTAACAGCGGCAGATGACTTGCGAAGGAGCAGTCGCCTGCATTTGTAACCAGGGTGGCAAAGCTGTGCTGTTCGACAAATCGATGCAGCGTCTCCAGGTCAGTTTCAGCAAACGAGGAAGGTACATACATTGAGGTAGTCCTGCGGGAGGAGATTCAAAGTTCACTGTCAGCCGGTTATGACAGTTGAAGATAACAGCAGGTTCGTCAGACTATCAATTCTGCTGCGAATTCTTTATTTTTAAAGGAGAACTGCCTTTCAGCTCAGCAGGCGTCCCATTGAATTAAGGAGTGATTCTGACATGCCATTCATCGATATTAATTCCGTTAAGCCACTGGAAGTCCTTCCCGGATGTAAAATGCGAACTCCCTTTGGGGAAAATCTGATGCTGTCCTATCTGGAAATGGATGAGGGCGCTATTGTCCCTCTGCATCATCACCCCCATGAGCAGGGGGGAATGTTGCTGCAAGGCAAGCTGGAACTGACGATGGGAGATGAAGTCCGGGTTGTCGAAGCGGGGGCCATGTTTATCATTCCTCCCAATACACCTCATCAGGCAGTCGCCGTTGATGGTCCTGCTGTAGTGCTGGATGTGTTCAGTCCGGTCCGCGAAGACTATGCGGAATTGTTTAACAAATACATTCCCGTTTCAGACGAGGATGCCTGAGCCGCTTATTGGTTTTGCTGAGCCTGTTGCGTTTTGAACTCTTCTGCTCTGCGATGTAGTTCTTCCGTTGAGAGTTCTTCTGTTTGAGTCGCGATGTGCCACTGAATCCCATAGGGGTCTTTGACCGAGGCTCCCCGTTCTCCATAAAACATATCGGTGGGTTCGCGTAAACTCATTGCGCCTGCATCAACAGCTTTCTGGTAAGTCGCATCGACATCTGGCACATACAGATGAATGGCAGCAGAAGTTAGCCCCCATTCCTCACAGGCGTCTGCGACTTCCAATATGGAATCGCCAATCTGCAGTGCGGCGTGACCGATTTTATCACCATGATGAGAAATAATAACGGGGGTCGCATCAAACACCGTTTGCATAAAATCGATCATCTCCGCTGCACCCTCAACGAGTAGATAAGGAGTGACTGCATGATAGCCTTGGGGGATATAATGGGCCGTCATCGTTCATCTCCTGTTTTGGGTTTAGTGAAATTGAATATGAAAAGATCGTATTCTTGAGAAGCACTGATTGAAGCTGGTAAATGCTCATTATACAATCGAGAATTCGAGGACAGTATCAATAAATTGAAAATATACGTCGATTTATTGCAGGCAGCAGCTTACTTTTCAGGGGAAGAGTCCAATGCGATTGAGGTTCATTATCTATGTCCTGCTGCTGTCAATCAATACGGGCTACGCCGCATCACAACCCAATGTGATCCTGATCATGAGCGATGACCAGGGGTACGGCGAACTCTCGTGTCATGGAAATCCGATTTTAAAGACGCCTCACCTGGATCAACTGGCTGCAGAGAGTATCCGACTGACTGATTTTCATGTGGCTCCCATGTGTACGCCGACGCGAGGGCAACTGATGACTGGTCTGGACGCATTTCGAAATGGGGCGATGAATGTCAGCAGCGGACGAACTCTGCTGCGACCCGAGCTGAAAACAATCGCCGATCTGTTTCAGGCAGCCGGTTATCGGACGGGGATATTCGGCAAATGGCATTTAGGAGACAATTATCCGTTTCGCCCGGAAGATCGGGGTTTTCAGGAAACGCTCTGGTTTCCTTCTTCTCATATCAGTGCCGTGCCTGATTTCTGGAACAATGATTATTTCGAAGATATTTACATGCATAATGGGAACAGGGAAAAATACCAGGGCTATTGTACTGATGTGTTTTTTCGGGAAATGGCCAACTGGATTCGTTCGCCGAAGTCTTCAAAACCTTTCTTTGCCTATCTGCCTTTGAATGCACCGCATGGCCCTCATTTTGTACCTGACCAGTTTCGCAGACCCATTGAGGCAGCAATGGAGAAAAATAAAGCTTTGGTCGCTCATCTCTCACCAGCGAAGCGGAAGTCGCTGATAAGCTATCTCGCCATGTGTGCGAACATCGATCAGAATATCGGTGAGCTTGATCAGGTTCTCAGGAATTCTAATTTACTTGAGAATACGATCGTCATCTTTCTCACCGATAATGGCAGCACGATGGGACCTGACTATTTCAATGCAGGTATGCGAGGCAAAAAAGTCACTCTTTGGGAAGGTGGCCATCGCGTTCCCTGTTTTCTGCGCTGGCCAGCCGGCAACCTGGGACCATCTCGTAATCTGAATGACTTAACCCACGTGCAGGATCTGCTACCGACTTTGACTGAACTTTGTGGCGTACCTCAGACAATTCCGGACCTGGATGGCATCAGTCTGGTACCCCGATTGAAAGGCTCTGTCAAGTCTCTGCCGGATCGGAAGCTGGTTATCGACTACAGCCGCATGCCGTTCCCCGGAAATAAGAAAAGTATGTATCTCTCTCAGCCACGCAAAGAGGGAGCAGCCGTTCTCTGGAAGCGGTGGCGTTGGCTGGAAAACCGGGAACTCTATGACCTCACGACGGACCCGCTTCAGCAGAAAAATGTCGCGGCAGAACATCCAGAGATAGTCAAGAAAATGCAGACACACCTGAACCAATGGTGGGATGGACTACAGCCCACGGTCGCGGTTCCGCAACGCGTTGTCATCGGACATCCGTCAGAGAATCCTGCGATGCTGACAGCCTGTGAATGGCTGGATGTCTTCGTCGATCAGCAGGGACAGGTGCGTCGAGGAGTCAGGAGAAATGGCACTTGGCATTTGATTGTGGATCAACCCGGCACTTATCAGTTCGAATTACGTCGCTGGCCGCGCGAGAGTGGTTTGCAACTGTCAGAGGGAACACCTGCACTCAAAGTGACTGATGGGCAGCTTGCGGAGGGGGTCGCCTTGCCCATCGCGAAGGCAAAAATTGAAATAGGAACATATTCCAAGACTGCAGAACCAGATTCTGAAGCGACGTCGATTACTTTTTCTACGACTTTAGAGAGGGGGCCCGTCGAACTGACGACCTGGATGCTGAATGACCAGGGAAAAGAGATTTGCGGGGCTTACTATGTTTATGTCGAACGCCGAACAGACTGAATTTCAATCCGAATGTTTTTCAGTCGCATTAAGAATAGTCTGAGCAAAGGATTCGAGGTGTCGGACATTATCACAGAAAGCAGAATATTGTATCTGCTGACGAACCGATTCTGTCATAGCACGGCCTCCCACCACAAATGCCACATCCAGGCCAAACTCATCATAAAGTTGGGTATAATTCTGGATGAATTCTGGTTCATTTCTGATATAGCTGACGCTGAGCCAGAAGAGGCGGGGGTGATGTTGTCTGATCGCAGCTCCCAAAGTCGCAAAAGGCAGATTGGTTCCCAGGGAGACCGCATTCCATTTCGTGTCCCTTAAAACCAGTTCAACCATGGTTGTAGGCAGGCTATACTGATCACCCTCTGGTGTCCCTCCGATTGCCACGGGAGCATCTGCTGGAGGATGCGGAATGAGTGTCCGTAATTCATGAAGTACCCGTAAGGAAACCTCACATCCATACCGTTCCTGGTAGACTTCTGCCTCTCCACATACCCAGCGATCACCAATATTAGAAAACGCTTTGGCAAAGACCAGATCACAGATCGAACTGATGCAATGCTCAGCCAGATACAGGTCGAGGATGATCTGACGACACTGTTCATCGTCTCCTTTCAGGAGTGCTTCAGTAAATTGGTCGGTGGCTCGGTCAATCACCCAGACCGTTTGCCCTGTTGTCGCAGGAAGTCCCAGCACCTCAGGACGAACCAGCTGATGCTTACTGGATCTGAGAAATTCAATCAGCTCTGAGAGGGCTATCCGGCGATGGCCTCCCGCGGTGTATTGAGTAGGAATGATCCCTTTATCACACCAGCGTTTGACTGAAGATTCACTGACCTGAATCGCTCGGGATACCTGTTTCGGAGTTAAAAATCCGTTCATATTGCCATCTTTACTTGAACGATATGGTCGATTTGGGACGCGGTTATTTGATCGGCTATTGAAATCATAGTTGACAGACGGGTATCTGACAAGAGTGCAATTTCTAAGTAATTATCATTACTTGAGATAGAACTAGATCGTTTAAAATGAACGATTTGAACGAATTTGTGGTTGCTTTCCAAGACTGGCATGGATATAGTTTGTTAGAACGAGATGAACGATTTCTCTTAATTGGAAGAAAACAATGATCGTATGTTCAAAAGAGTTTGATGTGTGTGATCCGGATTCATTATCAAGGCGTGCCCGTAAAATACTGGACCAAGAGATTGATTTTATTTCAAATCCCAGTTTCAATGATGACACGGCTGAATCTGATATCCTGAGAGATGTTGATACCAGTTCTAATGAAACATGGCTTAACCATACCGATACAGTAAGCTCATCGGGAAGTAGTACAACAATCTCCCGGTTATGTCGTGCCGATGTACTTTCTGCTGAAGAGGAGCGAAACCTGTTTCGCCGTCTGAATTATCTCAAATACAAAGCGAATCAATTTCGATCACAGCTGAATCCCGAGTGGGTTACTGAAAATCAACTTAATCGGATCGAGGAACTGTTACATCGAGCTCAACTGGTACGCGATGAAATCCTGCGTCGGAATATGCGGCTGGTTGTTTCCATAGTAAAGAAGTGCATGACAACAGGTATTTCTTTTGATGAACTCTTCAGCGATGGTTGTCTGACTTTACTGAAAGCCATCGATAAGTTTGACTATTCACGTGGATTCCGTTTCAGTACTTATGCATATCATGCGATTTCAAATTATGCCTATCGAAAGATTGCCAATCTCAGAAAAGAACGTGCACAGTACAAACAACTGCCACCAGAACGGTCAATAGAAGAAACTGGGGAAGTTAAAAATCCACTGATGGGAACCGGAACCTGGGATGAGCTTTCTGAATTACTGAATGAATCGATAAGTACTCTGGACGAACGCGAGCAACTGATTGTGAAAAGTCGCTTTGCTTTGGGGAAGCATCGCAAGACCCTGACCTTCCAGAAGCTGGCTGACCAGCTGGGAATTTCCAAAGAGCGTGTGAGACAACTGGAACAGCGAGCCGTCGCCAAACTCAGAGCCGTAGCAGAGGGGACCCGGCTGGACCTGATTCGTGATCTGCTCTGAGATTAAGTTCAATCCCTTAGATTCTGAGGAGAAGCCGGATGCGAAATTTATGTTATGAACTGGAGGCGTTTTATGACGGTGCCTGTCCAATCTGTCTGCGGGAAGTCAAGCTGTTAAAACGTCTCGATCGTCAGAACAGGATTCAATTCACCGATATCTCCAGCCCCAATTTTAAGGCGGAGGTATATAGCAAAACTCAACAGCAGTTCATGCAGGAAATGCATGCCCGCCTTCCAGACGGGACCTGGGTTACCGGAGTAGAAGTTTTTCGACGTCTCTATTCTGCTGTCGGCTTTCGTTGGCTGGTCTGGCCTTCACGCCTGCCTGGCATTTCACAGGGACTGAATTATCTGTACCGGATCTTTGCGAAAAAGAGATTGAGCCTGACAGGGCGCTGCCAGAACCAGGATTCAAGCTGCAGTATTTCATCTCATAAAGCTGAGGTGTAATCATGAAGATCGCCATTATTGGTGGAGGCATTTCCGGTCTCACCGCAGCGTATTTTCTACATCACCAGCATGAAATCACACTTTATGAAGCCAATCAGTATATTGGCGGTCATACGAATACGATTGAAGTCGAGATTGAGGGAGAACAACACGCTGTCGATACGGGTTTCATTGTCTTCAATAATCAGACGTATCCTCATTTTACCCGGATTTTAAATGAACTGGGTGTCAAGTCGCAGTCAACCGCGATGAGCTTCAGCATGAAGTGTGACCGAACTGGTCTTGAATATCGTGGTGCTGATTTGAATGGATTTTTTGCACAACGTCGCAATCTGATCAATCCCCGTTTTTATCGTCTGCTTGCTGATATTCTCCGGTTTAATCGCCAGTCTGTCGAACTCTTGCAGTCTGATAACGATCAATTGACTGTGGGAGAATATCTCACTGCACACTCTTATTCACAAGAGTTTATCGAGCAATACTTCCTGCCTATGGGATCGGCCATCTGGTCTTGCCCGGTAGGCACGTTTGAACATTTTCCTGTCCGGTTCATTGTCGAATTTTATCTGAATCATGGCATCCTGGCGATTCGTGACCGTCCTGAATGGCGCGTCATCCGTGGCGGTTCAAAGCAGTATGTCAAAGCTCTGACAGCCGGGTTTTCTAAATCCATTCGACTAAATTCCCCAGTCAATTCTGTTAAACGCAGTGAGAGACAGGTCGATGTCACTCTACGGGACGGATCGGTCGAACAGTATGATCATGTGATTTTTGCCTGTCACAGCGATCAGGCATTACGCGTATTAGGGAATCAGGCATCACCAGTTGAGCAGGAACTTTTGTCTGCTTTTCCTTATGAAAAAAATATCGCTCAACTGCATACCGATACATCAGTCCTGCCTGTCTCGCAACGTGCCTGGGCCTGTTGGAATTACTTTATGCCGCGTGGCTTAAATCGGAAAGCAACAGTCACGTATCAGATGAACCTGCTGCAGGGGATTCAGTCGAAGCATGTCTTTTGTGTGACTTTGAATGGGAAGGAACGTGTTGATCCCACGAAGGTGATTCGAGAAATCGAGTATGCACACCCCATCTTTACCAGTGAACGTGCAGCCGCACAGCACAGGCAGGCCGAAGTGATCAATCAGAATTCCACATCGTTTTGTGGAGCGTATTGGGGAAATGGTTTCCACGAAGATGGTGTGAATAGTGCCATGGCTGTCTGCCATGGATTAATGGGAAAGACAGATTTATGGAAAGTGGCATCTACACAGGCTGGGTTCGGCACCGACGCCATGCTCCCGTCGAGCACAGCTTTCGCAATCGAATCTTCCTGATGTATCTGGATCTGGCAGAACTCGACTCTGTTTTTCAGGGGCGTATCTGCTGGTCTACGCAGCGAATGGCATTGGCCCGGTTCCGTCGAGAAGACCACTTGGGGGATCTTCAGGTCTCACTCGATAAATCTGTGCGAGACTTAATAGCTCAGTCAGGCCGACCCAGGCCGACAGGGGCAATTCGAATCTTAACGCATTTGAGATATTTTGGATTTGTGATGAATCCCGTTTCTTTTTATTTCTGTTTCGATCAACAAAATGAAAATCTGGAAACGATTGTGGCGGAAGTAAATAACACCCCCTGGGGAGAGCGACACTGTTACATAATTGATCGTAATCAGTTTATAGAACACTCAGAGAGGCAGTCCACCAGCAAAGAGTTTCACGTCTCACCATTCCTCCCTATGGATATGGAATACTTCTGGCAGTTTTCTAAACCAGCGAAAAAACTGGCCGTTCAGATTGAAAACTATCAAAGTCAGCAACGCGCATTTGATGTGACCATGAGTCTGCAGCGGCAGGAGATCACGACGCTGAATCTGCTGCTTTCACTGATTTCCTATCCGTTCATGACGTGGTATGTATTCGTAGCCATATACTGGCAGGCACTGAGATTATGGTTGAAAAGGGTGCCCTTTTATCCGCATCCAAAACAGGGAAATACTTCCGAACCTAATAAAAAATCGAGGACACCATGATGTTACAGAATCATCACGCAGAACAGCAGGAATCAGCATCATCCTCCAGAATGGGGATGTTGAATGCCGCCTGTCGACAGCTCTTATTAAATAAACTGATCGGGTTGGTTGGGGGGCAGGTCACGCTGAGAGAAGGGCCCCAATCCACTGTTCTAGGTGAAGATGATGCGGATTTACGGGCAACGGTCATGGTTCATCATCCCCGCTTTTATCAGGCTGCGGTACGGGGAGGCGGACTGGGAATTGCGCAGTCATTAATTGATGGTGACTGGTCCACCAATGATCTGACGGGACTGGTGCGGATTTTTATCCGAAACCTGGAGGTGACCGATCAGTTTGAACGAGGAGTGGCCCGCATTCGTCAGGTGGCTGCCCGGATGGGACACTGGGTCAGAAGAAATACACGGCTCGGCGCAGCTCAGAATATTCATGAACACTACGATCTGGGTAATGATTTCTATAAATTATTTCTCGACGAGACGATGAGTTACTCCTGTGGCGTATTTGAGCACTCTGAGGCAACGATGCGGGAGGCCTCTCTGGCAAAACTGGATCGGGTTTGTCGTCATCTGAACCTGCAGCCTGACGATCATCTACTGGAAATTGGTACGGGCTGGGGAGGACTGGCGTTGTATGCAGCGCAGAATTATGGCTGTCGTGTGACCACAACGACCATCTCTCGTGAACAGTACCATCTGGCTGCAGAGCGAATTGATGCTGCAGGAATGTCTGGCAGGGTAAAACTGCTGTTAACTGACTATCGTGATCTGGAGGGACAATATGACAAACTGGTATCGATTGAAATGGTCGAAGCTGTTGGGGCAGAATTCTTTGAAACCTATTTTCAAAAATGTTGCGATCTACTGCGACCCGAAGGGATGATGTTTCTCCAGAGTATTGTGATCAAAGATCAGCGGTTTCAGGAATATCTCAAGAGTGTTGATTTCATCAGACGTTATATTTTTCCGGGAGGTTGCCTGCCTTCCGTCGCTGCAATATTAGAGACCACAGCCAGGGTAACAGACCTGCGTCTGTTACGGCTGGATGATATCGCCCCACATTATGCACAGACTCTGCGTTGCTGGCGGGAGCAGTTTCAAGAACGACTCGAAGAAGTGCGTGAATTAGGTTATTCTGAATCCTTTATTCGCATGTGGAATTATTACTTCTGTTATTGTGAAGCGGCTTTTGAAGAGCGGCAATGTAATACCGTGCAGATGCTGTTTGCTAGACCTGATTGCCGGTTTGATCCTCAGTTTATTCAGTCGAGTGATCGATGTCCTGTACCAGAACTGGAGGTCTCCGCGTGAACCTGTGGTTAATGATGTTATTTGGCTGGCTGACCATGTCTGCTGTGATGGTATTCTTGTGGCTCCTGCAGCGCAAAATCGGAGATGCCGGTATTGTCGATGTAGCCTGGGGGATGGGAGTTGGTTTGTTGACTCTCTTTTTTGCATGGGGCCGTGATGATGGCGATATGACAAGACGGATTGTGCTGGCTGTGTTGGCGATGCTGTGGGCATTACGACTCAGCGGCTATGTTCTCTGGAGGGTCCTGACAATGCCGGAAGACGGGCGTTATCAGACTTTAAAAGCGAATTGGGGATCCGCAGCTCAATCCCGTATGTTCTGGTTCTATCAACTTCAGGCGGTGGGCAGTCTCTTATTTGCTTTGCCGATGTTGATTGCTGCCGGAGGCAAGTCACCTTTTGGTCTGGTAGATGTTATGGGTGTTCTGATCTGGCTGATCGCGATTGCGGGAGAGTTGATTGCGGACCGACAGCTGTCTCGCTTTCGTGCCAATCCTGATCACAAAGGGCAGGTCTGTCGGGAAGGACTCTGGAACTATTCCCGTCATCCCAACTATTTTTTTGAATGGCTGCAGTGGTGGGCTTATGTCTGTCTGGCTTTGAGTGCCCCGTGGGGCTGGCTGACACTGCTGGGGCCGATTTTGATGTTACATTTTATTGTTAACGTGACGGGGATTCCTCCGACAGAAGCGCAGGCGTTGAAAAGTCGTGGTGATGCCTATCGAGAATATCAGCAGACAACGAGTCCTTTTTTTCCCTGGCCACCCCGTACCAAGCAGATGACAACATGAAAATTGAAACGCTTATGAATCTGGGGATTGAACTGGTAGAGCGAGGCTGGGTGCCTGATGTGATTACACGTCGCGCTATCAGAAAGCTGTGCACACAACGTTTGTCGCGCCTGGATACTGGTGAACCAGAATCTAATAGAATGCGGCAGCAGAATTTTATCGCGGACAGTCGGCAAAGCCCGATAGCATTGGTGCCAGAAAAAGCCAACGAGCAGCATTACGAAGTACCCGCTGAATTCTACACGAATGTTTTAGGTCTCCATCGCAAGTACAGTTGCTGTTACTGGCCCGAAGGTGTGGAGACCCTGGATGATGCAGAGGCAGCCGCTCTGCGTGAGACTTGTCAGCATGCGGAAATTCAGGATGGCATGTCGCTTCTCGAACTGGGGTGTGGCTGGGGATCATTGACTCTGTGGATGGCGGAAAACTATCCTGCCTCCCGGATTACGGCAGTCTCGAATTCTCATTCCCAGCGAGAGTTCATAGAGCAACAGGCAACGGCGCGGGGAGTGGCAGACCGAGTCCAGGTGATTACTGCTGATATGAATGAGTTCATTCCAGAGGGCGCGTATGACCGTGTTGTATCTGTTGAGATGTTTGAACATATGCGGAACTATGAACAACTCCTGCAGCGAATTTCCGGCTGGTTGAACGAGCAGGGGAAACTGTTGGTTCACGTTTTCTGCCATCGGGAATTTGCGTATGCATTCAATGATCAAAGTGCCGATGACTGGATGGCCCGCCATTTCTTTTCCGGAGGCATCATGCCCAGCGATCAACTGCTCACTCAATTTCCAGAGCAGATGCGTGTGACAAAACAATGGCGCTGGGGAGGCGAACATTATCAGAAAACGGCTGAAGCATGGCTGTCGAAACTGGATCAGCAGCGAAAAACGATCATGCCCATCCTGGCTGCCACTTATGGAAAAAGGCAGGCAGCACGCTGGCTGATCCGCTGGCGGTTATTTTTCATGGCGGTTGCGGAACTGTTTGGCTATCGCGAAGGGACGGAATGGTATGTGTCTCATTATCTACTTGAGCCCACGTCTGCAGACACGACAAAAGCTGTTTCAGTAGAGAGAGAATATTCTTCATTCTGATTCGGCTGAAATGCATGAATATAGAATCATTGCTTACATGGAGAGGGGAACAGATGGAGGCAATCTAAATCTGGAGACGAACCCTGATCTATTTTACTACCGCGGTATATTATTATGAGATGGGCTCATGCTTTCAGCATCTTCAATTAACCGTTCCCTGATTGATATGATTTCCTCGCGATACTGTTGCATCAGACTCTGGTCTGCTTGGATTTCCGATTTGATTTGATCGAAGTCTGCTTTCAACAGTTTCGGCTTGAGCAATGTCTGGTATTCGTTCTCAAGTTTCAGGTCTTGGGCAACAATGACAGCAGGGGCAACAGCGAAATAGACAGTGGTCAAAATCAGTAGTGTTGCCAGGCAGGAACGGGCAGTCATCTGTGCCGCACGGCGATAATGGCCTGTCACACTGTCAGAATTGCATTCTTTTTCTTTCTTGACGGACACTCTCTTGAGAGACCAGCCAAACAGGAAGAGCAGTGAGAGCAAAACGGCAAAGATTTCTCCCTTATGCCAGGTCCATTGCAGGTAGGCCCACTGGTAAGGAGAGTGATTCAGTTTCAGTTTTTGCCTCAGTTCTTCAGGAGATCCAAACAGATTTGAATATTCAGACTGGACCGTGGAAGAAAACCAGGCGTTAGTTTGCTCTGGATTCAGACTGGCCTTGATGAGAAAAGTTCCCAGTGGAACGATTGCCAAAGCTAAAAGTAATGTCATTCCACAAAGCTTCAGTTTGTGGCGGACAGGCGACATCTCTGAACGTAAAAATCGGATTGTGATAAATGTAGCAAGTCCCAGGATGAAAAACAGGAGCAGAGAGAGGAGAGTCAATATCCCGAGTGATAGTTGAATCCATGCCAGATAAATCGATTCGAATAGAGACGGGAATTGCCAAATCACAAAAATAGTTACGGAAAAGAGAAGCAGTAGAGAAAGTTGTTGCCGCCAGACGATATTACCTCTTTTGTGAATGGCACGCAGGAATACAAGAAGTAATAGTGTGAAAACAATCCAGGCAAGCCCCAGCAGAGTGACTGTCTTTACTACTTCAGGGAACAGGTTGATCGGGAATAAACACCACAAAAAAAGACTTAGACCACAGCCCGTCAACCAGGCAATGCCGGTACGCCACCAGCCCAGTCGAGGTAAAGGTGAGGCAACCTTCCTGCCAGTCAATCGGACGATCAGTCCCAACAGGAGTGACAGAGGAAATAACAGCAGGATGAAATTCTGGCAGACGAAGGTGAAATAGACAGTAACAGGGGATTTAACGGAGAAGCTTGCTATATGCTGCTGATTATATTGCTCAATCGATTCCTGATAGATTTTCTCTTCCAGCCAGACCGAATCCAGATTCTCGTTGATTCGCTCTGTTTCCGCAGGAGTAAATGACGGAGGATGAAGGTGCTGAATTTTGATCAGATTTCCATAGCCGGAAGTAAATAAGAATTGTCTGAAATATTTTAAATCGAAGGGATTGCCTGCTGAAGTCGATTGATCTGCGATAAGTAATTCCTGTCGTGCTTTTTCGATTGCGGCAGAATAATTTTTCTGTCTCAGTTCTGATTCAGAGGCATTTGATAACCAGCGAATCAGTCTAGTAATGTTGTATTGCCCTCTGTATAGATAATTTCGGCTACCGGCTGCCCGGAGTTGTTCTTCCAGTGGAAGAGATGTATCTGATACAAATGCCAGGGTGGATGAAAAAGTCGTTGTGCCGAATCTGAGGAATGGTTTCTTCAAGCCCCCCTGAAGTCGTTGTTCAGCCAGTTCGAATTTTTTCGGTTCTGTGATTTTTAATGTGTGATTGAAATCATCATCCCAGACGTGTTCCACTGATTGATGATAGAGATGAACCGCTGTCAGGTAATCGTAAAGAGCATTATCCGGATCGTGAGTGGCACCCTCATTAAGGACACTTAACCAGTTCGCATGCCTGGGAGTCAGTCCATAATCATTTTTGATATAAAACTGGAGCAGAGCCCGCTGCCGCCAGAGTTCGACATTATCAGGAGCCAGTTCTGTTGCTGTTTTACTTTGTGCCAGGCAGGCGGCATGGCAGATCGATTCAAATTCGGTATTCAGAGTGTTAATCGCTTCCTCATCCAGTTTTCGCCGGAACTGCAGGGGAAGTTCAAATCCCGATGGATCCTCACTCGTTGTAAGATAGTTCAGGTAAAAATAAATTTGGGGAGAATCCAGCATCCAGGCTGCTCCCATTGCAATCTGGGGATCTGTCTGGGTTTGAGGGATCTGTGAGATCTGCCTGAGCCAGTATTCTGCCTGAATCGGGGGGATTTCCTCGCCGATCATCGTTGTTTGTCCTGACAAACGCAGGGCGCTGACTTTCCAGTCATACCAGAATCCGCGCCAACCCGAGGGAGAATTCTGAAGGACGAAAACCAGACGCAGTCCAAGCATGAACAGAACCAGCAGTATTAACAGCCGTAGCCAGTTTGTTTTCAGTTTGTCAAATCTTTCCGATGAATTCATTTGCATACAGATTCGTAACGTTTGCACCCGAAGAAGGGATCAATCTGAATTCTGAAATTTTCTCTCGATTTCGGACGATGTGCCATGTTTGGGCAAAGACTGAGCAGACTTCGGATATCGGCACTGCATTCCCAGCAGTACAAAACCGATGATGGGAATCAGGATGTCGGTGTAAAAGATGATCCCCGCATTTCCCGGTGCGAAATTATGCGCTGTGATCATCTGGTAAATGTGCCCGCCTGCAGCGCCCAGCAGAAACATCGATGGGCCCACAACGGCGGCAGCCCGCATGCCGAAGCTACCTCGAAATGCCAGGAAACCGACGACCGCATACCCCAGGCTGGCGGTACCGACTTCAAACTGAAACGGACTCTGTTCCCAGCCAATATACCGGGCTGCAGTTTCACCAAAAAAGGAATGCATGATGAAGTTGTAGAAAAATGAACAACCGACGGAGAACAGGAGAAAGTAAGCAAACAATGCTTCGATGATCACAGCGGCATTCCGCGGGCGTTTTTGTTTCCCGAGTGATATGCCAGAAACGAGTAGTCCCAAAACCAGGAAACTGAGGGTGAAGTTTTCCATGACAAGGCGAATTGCGGTACTCATCAGTTTCCTTTTAAAGTATGTCGTAGATTATTTATCGATCAGAAATTCACAATAGTATCACATTTTTAAAAAACAATGGAATTCTGTTCGAACCCCTTGTTTTATTGATCAAAGAGATTTGTTGAATGCTGAAATCAGTGTGGCATGGAAGCAGACAGTAGTATAACAGCATTCATACAGTTGCGATTGGATTGTCATTCGTATATTGTTAATCCATCCAGTCGATGTGCCGTCTCTTTTGAAATGGCTCCCTGTGAATTCCGATGACGGTATGACGACACCTGTTGTCCCTGTATTCGAGAACTCAAAGCCCTTAATCCCCGGGGCAGATAATTATTGACGTCGAATCGAGAAACGACTCCGTCATCTTTAAATATTCAAAACACAATCTGTAGTGAATTTCCATAGGATGCTCGTCTGTTGTCGACCAGTCGTACGAAGCAGTGAATGAATCACGACAAATCACGAAGAGAGAAACCAGTAAGAATGACAAATAGTGTAGTCTGTAAGTTTGGTGGCAGCTCTGTTGCAAATGCAGATCAAATCGAAAAAGTGCGCAGGATTGTCATAGATGATCCCCATCGACGCTTCGTCGTCGTTTCCGCTCCAGGACGTATCCATAAAAACGAAGAAAAAATTACAGATCACCTGCTGAATATTGCATCAAATGGTACTCACTTCCAGGAAAAACGGAAGACCATTCCTGCCAGTGAAAGTAAGCAGGCCGTCTTAGATCGATTTACAAGCATCGTCCATGATCTGGGAATTGATGGTAAAAAAATGATGGAGTCACTGAAACAGGATCTGGAGACAAGCCTGGAAGGTGAAAGACAAATCGCCTTTCTGGCATCACGTGGAGAGCACTATAATGCGCGCATCATAGCTGCTTATTTTCAAAAGCAGGGGATGGAGGCCCGCGTCTCGCTGCCGGAAGAATTCGGATTTCTGGTGACAGAAAGTTTTCTGGATGCCAAGGTCGAAGAAATCGCCTACGAAAATATTGCGGCTCTGGATGGTACGGAAATGATCACCGTCGTTCCCGGTTTTTATGGCGTGACAGAGCATGCGGAAATCGCCGTTTTCTCACGGGGCGGGTCCGATCTCACAGGAGGCGAAATCGCTTATGCCATTGATGCGGACAAATACGAAAACTGGACCGACGTGAATGGCGTACTCGAATCGGATCCGCGCATCATTCCCGCTGCCCGTGCGATTCCTCGGCTCACGTTTAAGGAAATTCGCCTGCTCTCGTCCAAAGGTGTGAACGTGTTCCACCTCGATGCGATGCTCAACTGCCGCAAACGGAAAATCCCCATTCACGTCCGCAATACCAATCGCCCCGATGATCCCGGCACGCAGATTCTCAATGAACGCGTTCCCGAAGAAGGCGTGGTCGGTATCGCCCGGCTGGATAACATGGCTTACATCTATCTGGAAAAAGACATGCTCTGTGAAGAGGTCGGCTTCACCGCGACTCTGTTAACCATCTTCCAGAATTACGGCATCAATACCTACCACTATCCGACCGACAAAGACGACATCGCCGTACTCGTGAAACAGGACGACCTGAAAGGCAGTATCAACGATCTCCGGCGGACCATCGAAAAACAGCTCAAACCCGACTTCATGGACGTGGTCTACAATCTGTCGATCATCACTCCGGTCGGATTGGGGCTCAAACGTAATTCGTATCCACTGGTCGACGCGATCAACGCGTTGGGCGAGCATCAC
This sequence comes from Gimesia algae, assembly GCF_007746795.1. Taxonomy (NCBI): domain Bacteria; kingdom Pseudomonadati; phylum Planctomycetota; class Planctomycetia; order Planctomycetales; family Planctomycetaceae; genus Gimesia; species Gimesia algae. Next base: position 2,284,698 of record NZ_CP036343.1, on the reverse strand, counting down.
ATCCCCATCGAAATGATCGACCAGAGTCCGTCGCAAATCTGTTTCCATATCGGCGTCAGCCAGGCAATCGCCGACGATGCCCTGCGACTGTTGTATCGAGTGCTGATTGCCAGTTCGTGAATTTTTAATACTTCTCACTTTTCGTATGCGGGTGGGAAAATACCTTCTAGCGCCGAGGCGATTGTCGAGTCCAGATTCCCATCATTCAGTTCGGTCATAGCACGCCCTGCGATCTCCTGTGCTTCCACTTTGCGATCATTGAGAACCAGCAGAGCAACGATTGTGGCGATGGAGTTAGTGAAACTATCCTTAGTCGCTTTCTCGACTAGTGGACCGAGATCTGGCCTCGCAGTTCTCAACTTTTGATAGAGCGGATTATCAGGCAGTCGCTTTTGATGCTCGAAAATATGAAGACGTTGTTGGAATGCTTCGTGCGGGTCCATATACTTTCCACAAAGCTGATACTCACCAGCACGAATGAGCGCTGATTCTGCAGAAGGGTAACATTTTCTGGTGAGGTCAGCATCCTGGATTTCAAGCCAGAGAAACATTTCAGCAGTCAGTCGCTCATCGCCCAGACATTGATTGATGCTGGCAAACTCATGAAATGATTCCTCACGATCATTTCCATTAAAGAGTTTTTCTTTTGCAGTATCTCGGATGACTATGAGCTTTTCCAAGGCGGGAGGATAAACCTGACTCAATTCGGCCCAGTCTCCTAGCGCAAATGACAATCGAACAGGTGATTCGATAGCATTCTCATGGTACCAGACTCGTTTGGCTAACGCCTCTGCATAACAGCCAGCGCGTCGGTCCTCACAGGCTTCAGTATGAATCGATTCAAAATTCTGGTAGTCAGCAGGCTTCCAGCCTGAGGATTGATCTGTCATGTTGATATTCCTTGCTCATCAAGACCGGGTTCTACCTGGATCAGTTTACCACAAATGGACGGAAACAAAATGGAATTCCCGCACCTGCTGCTACACATTCCCGCACTCCTCCTGCATAAAATGAACTTGACCGCGGCGCGCCACCGGCGATAAGCGTTGATTCGGGTCGCGCGCGTGGCCAGTTTACAGTGCACCAAAACACGCGACACTTGTTCGTTCTCTTCACTATAAATGAGCCTGTTTTTTCCAGATATTCAGTTGTCGAATCCACACACGTTACCGATGTATGCCTGCGGGTCGCCGCACATCGCAGGTTTTCGTCCCGGCACCACATCAGCACCGCCAGACATCGTACCCCTGTCAACACAGATCGCCACATTTTGTTGTTCATCCCCCTTGACCTCCCCACGCCCTTCCACAAAATAATCCACCATGCAATGAACCATTGACACCAGCCATTAGATTGATCATCAGATTGAACATCACAACCACAAACATAATTCAATATCCTCCCACGCCTCCGGGTGCCACCTGTCGGCTTGCTATTTAGACCGGACCGAACTGGTGCTAACGTCCCCTGACAAGTTTCACAAAGCATTATAAAAGAAGTGTCCCCACGCCCGCAGATGAAAATCTTGAACCACTAAAAACAGATCTCCAGGTAGCCCCGGATGCAATCCGGGGTTGTCGCAGACAACAGGAAACTGTCAGAACAGACTCACAAATCAGAAATACAATGCCAACCCTTTGGAAGCAGGGGCCCATGTGTCCGCCCGCCAGGTGAGTATCGAATCTTTTTTTCGTTCCTGGAAGCTTTGTTTATGTTACACTCACAGCCATGCTATGCTGACCTGTCTCTGTCAACTTCGGTGATTAAGGAGTAAGAACATGATCTTCTCGCAAAGTCTCATTCTTTCAACCCTCATGTTTGTATTACTGGCAGTGCCTGCAATCGTGTCGAGTGAGCAGAAGGACAAGCCCTTTAGTATCCCGGAAATAATTAAAAAGAAACAGGTTGGTAAGTGGCAAGCTTCGAAAGCCATGTTACTTCGGTCTGGTAAGCAGCCGGCAGTTGTTATCAATGCGAAAAGAACCAATTACGAATTAAGTGATGGTTCAGAAAAATTTACGATATCAGTGACCGCATTCTCCGATTCAGAATCAGGGAGTATCTGGGTGGGACGCGAACAGATTGGATACCTGGAGATTGATAATAAAATTCTGGGTTTTCATGTCTTCGGAGAAATGATTCTTTGGACTGAGAGTATTCTGGATCATGATCCGAAATCGACTTTACCTGATGTCACAAATATTACGAATCATTTTGAGAAAAATGTCACGGGCGGCTCTTTGCAAGCAGCTAATAACGGACTGACAAACTTGAAAGAGATAGACCAAGATTCAAGAGTGTTTGGTAATGGTTATGGTAGTTCCGGAGGTCCGATGCCCATTGTGACAGGATTTCAATGGGACAGAAATTTATTAAAGCTTAGTTTAACAGAACCGGAAAAATTGTATGAAGCGACCGTATGGATTGATGTGAACTCTAGAGAGGTTAAGAAAGCCGAGGAGAAACGGTCTAAGCTTGGTGAAAAATTATACCAAGAGCAAAAAGCGGCATTAAAGGCTCAAAACGAAAAAAAGGAAAATAGTCAATAACAGAGTTCAGGATGCCTGTCGTTCACAAGCATGCTTGATTCGAAAATGATTACTGAGAGGTTCTGGTTCCGCACGTAGCAGGTCAGGGTTCTACCTGGATCAACTTACCATAAATGGACTGAAACGTAATCCAGCCGTTGATCCGGCCGATGTTATTGCCGATCTGAAAGCGTTTGCCCTGTATGGCTTTGATCAGATGCAGATACTGACTGCCATTCACTTTACAGAGCACGATGTCCCCCTTCTGGAGCTCATCTTCCAGAACGGGGGCGACCGTGCATAACTGCCCGGATTCGATTTTCCCTTTCATGGAATTCCCGCGCGGACGAAAAGAGACGGTCTCACCTGCCTGCAGTTGTTCAATGTAGTGTGTGGCCCAGCCGATGGGAGTATCTCCTTTAGAACAGCCTGGTTTGCAGGTCAGGCACCCTTCCAGGTGGAACTGAGATTGATCTGCTTTTTCTGATGCGTCCCCGGTCCGGTATCCCGAGACGATTAATCCATTGGACAATTTTAATGAGCTCCGGTTCGCTCAGGCAATGAAAATCAAACTGCACCCGGATGGAGAGGTGGTCGCGCCACTTTGTGCGGACATAATGCATGCGTGCTGCAGGCTGACTTTCCAGCGTGATCAGCAGCAGACAGGTTCCATTGTGAACCCAGAAATCAAACTCGTCTCCGGTTTGAATTCGGTCCGGAATCTGATGTACCGGTTCGATTTTCAAGCGTCCTGCCTGAATTTCTCCCGCACCATAAACGTGGCTGAATCTCCGCCACTCTCTTTTTCGGATCCGTGATCTGACGCTCATTTCTGTCCCACCGCAAACTTCTGAATACGATGGTTATAGGCATCCACCACGTACAGGTGACCTTTGCTGTCGAATGCCATGCCGTGCGGCGCGTAGAATTCACCTGCAGCCGTTCCCTGTTTTTCGCCACAGCTGCGGAGATACTCTCCTGCCGGCGAAAACTGCTGCACGCGTCCGCTGACGGCGCTGATCCATAACTGATCGTCGTCATCAACTATGATCGAGATCGGCCCTTTAAGCCCTTTTGCTGGAGGCCCGTCAAATCCAGTGAATAATCCACCGAAGCCACCCGGCTGGTCAGCGTCACTTCCCCAGTGCTGGAGCAGCTTTCCTTTTGGAGTGAACTGCTGGACGCGGCAGTTGGCGCCTTCGGTTGTCCAGACATTCCCTTGAGAGTCAAAGGCGAGGAATTGTGGACCGCCTACACGCGACTTGGGCGTCGCTTTACCCCCAAACTCGCCTGGCTGGTTGCCATATTTACCCCACTCAAACAGAAACTGGCCCGTGGGATCAAAAACCTGCACCCGGTGATTCGTCTGATCAGCGACATAGATATTTCCGTTCGCCGCTACCGCGACTCCACCGGGACAATTGAATTGTCCCGGTTCAGAACCCAACTGACCCCAGTGACGGATCAGTCTTCCGCCAGGGGAATAAATCGAGATGCGATCGCCGATTTTGTGTTTGCTCGATCCGGAAGCCAGAATGTGCGACAGAACCAGATTGCCCTGCTTGTCGAGCGCAATTCCCCCCGGATTGGGCAGTACCGGAAAGTGACTCAGCAGCTTTCCCTCCGCGTCAAATTTCTGCACACGGTCATTCAAGTGATCGGTCACGAAAATTTCGTCTGTGGCGTTGATCATAATATCAATCGGGAAATGCAGTTCTCCTGGTTTGTCACCCTGCTGCCCCCAGGTTTTCAGGAATGTGGCTGTCTGCGGTTCTTCACTCTGAGCGAGTGAGAGATCTGGTACTGCGATCGGGAATAAAAGCAGCATTAAAAGTAATGCTGCTCGAGAAATCGATCTACGAGAAATCAGAAACGGAATGTGAAAGGCCATGCTTGGCAGCTTTTGAAAGAGGGCATTTATTTCTGTTGATAATACTCAAGTAGAGAGTTCGCGGCAAAGAAATTATTGAGTACTGGTTCGGCACAGATAGATAATACCTGCAATCAGTCCCAACAGACCTCCCAGATAACTGGCGTTATGCATGAAGCCGACACGCACGAATTGTATGGGATCCTGGACGTTGGGACGCACAAGGCGCAGGGAACCATCAATGGTTTCTGCATTGATGACGATCATGGCAATTCCCAGTCCCAGTAATCCGGTGAGCAATGCGACAAGAATTACGATCAAGAATGCGATTGCCAGTTTGCGAGCCATCATGTCTGGCGTGGGAAACCGGAAACTAAACAGTCCCAGGGGAAGGCTGACCAGCACTCCCATCCACCAGGTCGCCATAAAGCCCACCACTGCTGCTCCCAGCCGTTGTGACTGCTCACCCCAGGGAAGACCAAACTGTTGAAACTTGAAACGGGTAAAGTATTCAGGCGAGACTGTATAGCTGATCTGATCATGAATCATGCCATACAGGCCTGCAATCAGCGCCGCAAAAAACAGCATTGCGATATATACCATGACTTTTTGCAGCATTGTGTTTCCGAGTTGAAAACTGAAAAAAATTTCTGTTCGAGTCACTCCACCCCAATCCAATCACTTATGATTATTGCGATAATCGCCTCTTGATGAAACGGGGGGCTGAAAAGAGATTTCAAATGAGCGAGAATTTATTAATAATATTCATAAGTAGAGCTGGTTAGGGCGTATAAAATGAAGCAGGAGATAGAGTTTAATATGAGAAAAGAACTGCTTCATGACAGAACCTGATTCAACAATCCCAGATAGAAGCAAGCCGGAATATACACGCCGCTCTGCGCTGGGGGCAGCACTCGGGAGTGTGCTGGCAGCAGTGCGCGGCTGGTGGGGAGAACAGCCCGTTCAGGCTGCGCCGTCTGGGTTTCCGGAACATATCACCCCACAGACACAAGCGGCTATCAAACGCGGTTTGAAATGGCTGGTTTCGCAACAGGCAGCAGATGGCGGGTTTGGCAGCCGGGGTTCGTATGCGCGGAATGTAGGCGTCTGTGCTCTGTCGGGGACGGCGTTTCTGGCCCATCGGGGCATGACCGGCGCGTATCGCCGTTCCATTCAGGAGTGCATCCGTTATCTGCTCGGACAGGCGCAGGAGAATGGATTCATCGTCGAAGCAGAGGTCCGCACGCATGCGACGCTCTATGGTCACGGATTCGCGACCATGTTCCTGGGACAAGTGTTTGGCGAGTCGTTCGATCCGAACGTCCGCGCTAAATTGAAAGCGGCGACGGAATTGATTTTGAATCTACAGAACGAGCAGGGGGGCTGGAGTTATACTTCCGACCCCAAAGACGCGGATGTATCAATCACCACCTGCCAGATGCTGGCATTGTTTTCGGCACGTCAGGCCGGGATCGGAGTACCCCGCGCGGCCATCGATGGCAGTGTGGAATTTCTCAGGCGCGCACAAAACCCGGATGGGGGGTTCCGTTATCGATTGGATGATCCTCCCGAATCGCTGTTTCCCCGCTCGGCGGCTGCGGTGGTGGCACTCACCTGTGCCGGACTCCAGGATGACGAAGTTGTCAAGCGCGGACGTGACTATTTGCAACAACCACATCCTCCGCAGGAACTCTCCCCTGGTCAATTGGCCGAGTATCATTTCTACGGACGCTTTTACGCGACGCACGCCGCCTGGCAGGCGGGCAAACCGGAATGGGACCGCTGGTACCCGACGGTCCGCGATGAACTCTTGTCACAACAGTCCCCGAATGGTGCCTGGCATGATGCGAATATTGGCGATGAATACGCAACCGCGATGGCGCTGCTTGTCCTGCAGTTTCCGTATGGAAATGTGCCCCTGCTGGCGATCCGCTGAATGTAGATGTTTTGATAATGGTCGGAAGTAAATAATTACTTAAAAGAGAGGGGCACGCAGATCGACATTGTGTTCCGGGGTTTGTGTCAGAAACAGATTATCTTGAAATCGATCGACGAAACCCAGATTGACAGAATGCAATGCGTAATACTGATCATCATACGATGAAAATCGACCATTGATTGAGAAGACTCCGGTCTGGTTCTGCTTCAGACTGAACAGCAGACGGGAGTAGGATCCCCGGTCAGGCGCACCGTGCTCCGACCAACTGAAAGTAAACAGGATCTCCAGTTGATCCGCTTGTTGTTGAAACTGGAATGACCAGTATTGCTGCGCCGGTTCGGGGAACAATGTTGTCTGTTTCAGTTGGAAGTCATTTAGTTCTTCTGCGATGACTTTGTGCGCGAATATGTGTGGAAGGGGCTGGGGAGCATCTGGTAAAAGCAGCTTATGTGGAACTGCGTTTCTTTTCACCGCGTCGGGCATTCCTCGTGAATATTTTGACCAGAGCGTTGTAATATGTTGGATGATAATCATAAATAATTCGGAGTAAAATCAAGACATATATGATTGATCCGGCAGAAACCATTCGGTTCACCAGGCGCCGATATCGAAATTTTTACTTCTTGGCTTACCATTGAAATCCTGCTCCACTTCCGGGAGTTTGATACCCGCATTGTGGGCAGGTGAGCTTTCACTCAGTCGATAGGCTTCCGGGTTGAAGGATCCCCCGTTAATGAGCTGTGGGTCAGCCTCGAGATCACTGGTACTTCGCGCAGATTGTTGAGGTACGCCGCCATGCCAGAGGTTGTTGCTGAATTCAATCCGGGCAGTCGAACCCTGGATGTCAGTGAGTGGCACATTACCTGTCTGTTTGAAAATATTGTTGCTGATACGCGACTTGTAATGACTTGTGTCGGCATCGATGTGCAGCAGAGGACCGATCGAACCCCAGGCAGTATTATTGGCAATGAGGGTATGTTTCAGCCCGCCGCCACGTTGATAACTACCCGAGGAAATAGCGATATAGTTGCCGATCAGAATATTGTTGGTAATGACGTTATGGGAAGAAGGATTGTTAAAGCCCTGATAATTTTCGTTGGCAATCTGAATCCCTGACGCGGGGTGATTAAAGCGGTAGAATCGCTGATCTTCAGTCGAATAGACCAGGTTTCGACTGACACGCGTATTGGTCGTATTGTCCAGATAGATATTGACGGAAAAATTATCATGGACTGTGTTTCCTTCAATGGTTCCTTTATTGGAAAGGTAAAGACCGATTCCCTCGCCATAACAATGAGAAACGGTGTTGTTTCTAATCGTCACCTTTCGGGAAAGACCGGCTCCTGCACCAAAGCTCCACTGGTTATATCGCCCGCCTTCATTCATCAGCGAACACTCACTGATTACATTATCTTCAATGAGCAGGTCACGCACGGGATCGTGCAGTCTGTTAAAGCCGGCATAGATGCCGCTGTTCTGGCAATGATGCACGCGATTACCGCTGACTTCGACGGCATGCACACGTGTGCCCGGTCCCCAGATCGAGATGCCAATGTTCTGTGAATTGCGGACGGTCAAGCCCTGAATACGGATGTGATGTGAGAGGACGGCAATCAGCGTAGCATCTTTTTGTAAATTGCTGCCATCGATGATGACTTCCTCTTCCTCGAATGCCTTTAAGGAAATGTAATTGTCTGCGGTACCCGGGTTAGCGAGATTCAACGTACGTGCCTGCGGATAGATTCCTTTTCTCACAATCACATTATCACCCGGCTGGCGAGCGGAGCTGATACCACGGGCGACAGTACGAAACGGCTGGTTCAGCGTACCAGGATTCTGATCGTTGCCTGTTGTCGCTACATAATAATCGGAAGCTGTCAGTTTTCCTGCTGACAGTAAAGAGAGCAGGGCTGCAACCAGAATCATCTGTAAGAGGGCAGGAGAAAACAAAACGCTGATCCTGTTTAAAGAACGAAGATGCCGTAAATGAATTTGTCGAAGTTTAGATTAAACTCCAGAAACAAGAAAAACAATGAAATAATCAGCATTCCTCGCGCATCTCAAAAGATGCAGCTTTCTTTCGAAAAAAGCGAACCGTTTCTACCAGAGCGCCTCTTAGTAGTTAGTCAGTCCAACTGACAGCCACGTTGGCTTAAATTTTATCACATTTAAAAACCGGAATATTATCTTCCATGATTTCTTATTTGCAGACAATCAGCTTAAACACCTATCCCGCAGGCAATCTCTTAGCCAGCCTTCCGGCTGAGGATAAGCTCGCGCTCAATTTGCGCTGTTGACATCTGGTTGATCTTTAGAATTCTGAAATCACCCGGTGTCATCAGGCAGCGGGTTTTTTTACGTCTCCACTGGGATAAAAGGTGTCAGGAACCTTAATGTTAAGGTTCCTGACACCTTTTATCCCCGGCTCCCACACGGGTCATTAAAAACATTTAAGGAGTATTGATTATGTTTGATCTGTTTTGTTCTAAACGCACGCCCCTCTCTATTTGGGGTCGTGGTGTAACGGTTGCATTACTGGCTTTTAACCAGTCAGGTGGGGGTTCGAATCCCTCCGACCTCATTTTTATTGAACAGTCACACGCACCGGTCGTCTAACCTGGTAAGACGTCGCCTTTGTAACGCGGTCATGTGGGTTCAAATCCCACCTGGTGCTCTTGAACTATGACAATCAACAAACCAATCAGCGCCCATGATGTAGCGGCAGCCTACTGTCTTGCCATGGCGGAAGTGCGGGTTCGACTCCCGCTGGGCGCTCTTTTTTAAACAGGGTGTAGGGAAGTCTGGTCTAACCCGCGTGCCTTGGGAGCACGAGATCACTGGTTCGAATCCAGTCACCCTGACTCCGCGAGACGCGGGATGAAGAGAGAGAAAATAATAATGCGGTGGTACTCGTGCTGGTACGGGTGGGCGACTGTTAATCGTCTTGACGCAGGTTCGATTCCTGCCACCGCAGCTGGAGTGGAAGTCATCATATCTAATAAAAGGTGTCAGGAACCTTAAAATAAGGTTCCTGACACGAATGGCACTGCCTGTTGTGGTGAAAGAGTTTGCGTTCATATGATGGCCCTTCGTTGTTGATGGTAATGGTATCTCGGTTGCTTCAGCAAAGCCAGCGCTTTGGTTCGCCGTTTATTGGCTCTGGGTTCTGTTCTGCCGGTACGATGTCCCACACGTTCGCTGCTGGGGATCTGCTGTCCGAGTGTGGCTAATTCCTCAGTCGTCTTTGTAACCGCGCCCAGCAACCAATTCGCAGCCAGCATCTGTTGCGTGGTGGTAAACGAGAGTGAACGGGGATCACGACCTGTTGCCATGCCGCTCTGCAGCATCTTCAACCGAATCAGATTGTACGCCAGCAGGCATGACCAGAGTTCCGTGAGCACCATCCCCGGAGACTTCGCACGCAGAATATCCATGCCCAGAGAACACTTGATGCTGCGAATATCCAGTTCGACCAGCCAGCGGCTCTGATACAAGGCGGCGATCCAGCGCGCCGGGCATGCTTTCTGATCTGTGATGGTGGTGGCAATCGTAAATGTTTTGGCGCGATACCCCGGCTGACTGATCTGCACATCGACCAGCCGCAGAGTGAGTGTCAGCGGTTGTCGCCAGAATTCCTGACGGGTCATCCAGGCAGGACAGACAGAGGGACGTGACCACGTTACGAGTCGCTCCTGTTTGCTCAGTCGACGTGCGGTTTGTGGATGATTGTCACGCAGGTGATGGTTCTTCATCAGGATCTGAACGCCCCGGGCATGGCACGCACTCACCAGCCAGTACGTGCAGTAATACGAGTCAGCCACCAGAATATCACCCGGCCGGAGTGCATCGAGCATTTGCCAAAGCAGGGCCGTTTCGCCACTCCCTTTACCGCTGTAAGGCCCGCTCACCAGATCGACCAGCAGTCCGGTGGTCATCGAGATCAGAGAAACGCAGCGGAGAACGGGGAACCCGAGCCCCGGTTTCTGAGCCGGGTTCTGCGGATAGGCCCGCTGATTCTCAGGGGTATCGGCGGCCGTGATGGTGAAGCCGTCAACGAGCAGAATGCGACCGCCGGTACTCCGTGATTTCACATCGGCGACGCTGGAAGGACTGAGACGCGCCGCTGACTGCTCTCGGGACTGGACACAGTTCTGGTCACAGGCCGCTTCGGCATCCGCGGCAAGTTGCTGGACGAGATCGCGGATGACGGTAAAGGATAGTTTGAGTCGCGCGCGACAGTAAGCACCGGTATTCGTACTGCAGACCCGTCGCCCCAGTGCCGCCCATAAGCTGGCAACACGGATGACGGCTGCCTTACAGCTGCGTTGCTCGCCGGAAAAGAACACCTGAGAGATTAACGCCCAGAGAGTGATTGCCGGTGTGTAAATGACATCGGGATCACTGCCAAAGTCGATGTCGTGTTTGTTAAACACCTGCTGCCAGCGCTGATCGTTGATGACATCAGACAGCGGGAGCGAAGCATCTTGCAGCATTGATCGTTTAAAAAGAGAAAACGATGCTGCATTCACGCGGGAAGATGATATAAATGGCATAGGACCTTCCTTGGTCAAATGTCTTCACACACCATCCAAGAAAGGCCCTGCCAGAACGCAGCATAATGCCAGGAGACGTTTTGCCAAACACAATTTCCAGCGAACTGGCAAAAAATCAGAAAATTAAAAACGTGACAGCGTCACGCAGGCATCGTTGCGCAAACACAAATCAAAAAAACAGCGGCAGTGCCATTCGTTCCTGACACCTTTTATTCTCCGGCTCGGTAGGCAACTGGCAGACCACACTGACTTAGAATCAGTGATGCTGTGGGTTCGAATCCCACTCGAGCTACTGAAAATTATTACGTCCTCGTGGAGCAGTCCGGAGTGCTCGTCTGCCTGTCACGCAGAAGGTCGTGGGTTCAAATCCCATCGGGGACGCTTAAAAACGGCGCGGTATGCAAACTGGTAAAGCAACGAAACTTAAAATTTCGTGATTGTCTGCGGGTTCGACTCCCGCCCGCGCTACTGACCAGTGGCCAGATTTGTTACAGCGTCTCCAGGGCCATCTGGATCGAGTAGATTAAGAATGGGAGTTTTATGAATAGACGGAATCAGAACTAGATTAATTTACTTGCGTTGGCTGGGCATTGGCGAGCCCCGGTGGCTGTAACCCACCCGCTTTAAGCTGTGGCGGTTCAACTCCGTCCCGACGCACTTTTAACTATGGCCAAGTGGCGAAACTGGAAGACGCGCGACTCTCAGAAAGTCGTTCCCACAGGGATTGCGAGTTCGAATCTCGCCTTGGCAACTTTTATGACCCAGAGGGGCAGGTGCCCGGCCGACTCTCATAAGGTTGGAATACCCGGTTCGATTCCGGGCTCTGCTATTTATTTTAAGGGCTGGCATGTACCTTGGGGGCGACTGAATTTTGCAAAGTCGGTGTGTTGGGTTCGATTCCCATCCGGTCCACTTATTACTGGTTCTGTATCTGAATTGCTTAAATGGATCTTCTGACTGCTATGGTGTCTCATGAATGAAAACATCTGTCTGATCGGGTTTGATGAACCTGAAATCGAAATTCTGAAACAACAGATTTCAGGCCGTGTGATTGCTCATCCCTCTCTGCCTGGTTTTCGGGTTGAGGACGGGCAGTTGTACGTTGATAACGAATCGGGTGGCTGGCAGTCGCGAGTTGATCGAGTGATTTTTCATGGCATCTTTGAAAGCGATGCAGAGTTGTTTGTCGCGCTGGCATTGTGGGGTGGTCCCTGTTTTCCAGATCCGCTTGGTATGCTCAATTGCCGTGATAAACATGCCTGTCTGGTGCGGGCGCTTTCACAGACTCAGTTTCCGGGTTTCGGACGCGGATATGTCCCTGCGGGGGGCTCTGTTAAACTTGAGACAGAGCAGGTAGCCAAGTGGGGAAACTGGCATTGTGGTGAAAACAAGGCACGGGTTCAGGGCGAATGGAGTGCGGAATTCAGCAGCACACTCGAGCCGTTTTATCCGGGGAATGCGGTACGCGTCGTTCTGCTAGGCGATGAAGTATTCCAGATACAGCTTACAGGCGACGACTGGTTAAAATCAATCCACGATCCGACTGCGGATTTCATGAATGTCGATGCCGATTTGGCAGAAGATACCAGAGCACTCGCGCAGTATTTCAACCTGCCTGTGATTGCCAATGATTATGTTGTTGGCGAAGATGGGGAGAAGTATCTGTTAGAAGTAAATCATATTCCGAATGTCACCCGTTTTCCATTGCTGTGGGAACGGTACACTGAGTTGGTGATCAACTGGTGTCGAGATTGAATAGCCTAAAACAGAAATCGCCTGCCAACAGGAAACCGTCGGCAGGCGATTCTTATTTTCAGAGTCTCAACATTCAGGAAGCGTTCAAGGCTGTCCGCACGCCGGCAGCATACGCGGGGTCAACCAGTTCGAAGTGTTTGAGCTGGCGTTCGACGATTTCCTCGGGCACGCCTTGCATGGCGGCGGCGATGTTGGAGAACAGTCGCGATTTCTGTCCGTCGTCGAACAGGTTGAACAGGGCGCGGGGCTGTGAGTAATCGTCGTTGCCTTCGCGGTGATCATAGCGGGCGGCGTCGCCGGTGATCTTGAGTGGTGGTTCGGCGACATCGGGTTTTTCTACCGGGCCGTTGAAAGAGTTTGGTTCGTAGTAGGCATCCACGGGGCAGCCGTTCGATTTGAAGTGCATTGCACCGTCTTTGTGATAATGATGCACGGGGCACTTTGGTTCGTTCACAGGTAGCGATTCGTAGTGAGTGCCGATACGGTGACGATGGGCGTCGGCATAAGAAAAGACGCGTGCCTGCAGCATTTTATCAGGCGAAAAGCCGATGCCGGGCACCTTGTTCGAAGGGGAAAAGGCCGCCTGTTCGATTTCCGCGAAGTAGTTTTCGGGATTGCGATTCAGTTCCAGCGTGCCTACGTCGATTAACGGATAATCGCCGTGCGGCCAGACTTTGGTCAGGTCGAATGGATTATAGGGCGTGAGGTCGGCATCTGTTTCCGGCATGACCTGGATCTGCATGTTCCATTTGGGGAAGTCCCCTTTCTCAATCGCGTAGAACAGATCTTCCTGTGTGCTTTCTCTGGTTTTTCCTATGACCTGTTCCGCTTCGGCGTTGGTCCAGTGTTGGTGTCCCTGTTGAGTTTTGAAGTGGAACTTGACCCAGAAGCGTTCGTTGTTGTCATTGATGAGACTGTAGGTGTGGCTGCCGTAGCCGTTCATATTTCTGACGCCGACTGGTAAGCCACGGTCGGAAAATAGAATGGTCACCTGATGCAGTGATTCCGGTGAGAGCGACCAGAAATCCCACATCGCGGTAGGAGAACGCAGATTGGTTTTGGGATGTCGTTTCTGGGTGTGGATGAAGTCGGGAAATTTATAAGCATCACGGACAAAAAAGACCGGAGTGTTATTGCCGACCAGGTCCCAGTTGCCTTCTTCGGTATAAAATTTCAATGAAAATCCCCGTACATCACGCTCGGCATCCGCGGCTCCTGCCTCGCCGGCGACCGTAGAGAAACGGGCGATCATTTCCGTTTTTGTACCTGGTTGCAGGACCTTGGCTTTCGTGTATTTGCTGATGTCATTTTCGATCGTCAGCGTACCATGCGCGCCCCAGCCTTTGGCGTGTACGACTCGTTCTGCGATTCGCTCCCGATTCTGGTGAGCCAGTTTTTCGATTAACTGGTAATCCTGCATCAGTACAGGGCCACGTGGTCCTGCTGTTAATGAGTTCTGATTGTCGGGGACGGGGGCTCCGCCGGTGGTGGTCAGCGTCGGCTTGTCAGTCATAGTCTCTGTTCCTTGATGGCTGGCAGAATCGTTCTATCATCTGCATAAAATTGAATTGTAAAAACAGATGAAGCTGCTTATTGTTTGATTCAACTATACGTCGCTGCATTCTGTATGTCTAATGCAATCGATGGATAGCTGTTATGTCTGAAGTGCATGGATGGATTTGATTATTTCAGTGAGCACTGAATCTGCGAGTACTCGTGAAGTCGTTTCCTGAATTCCAGCAGCAGTCGACTCTGAAAACGATAGGGATTCCAGACAGCAGCGATTTTTCGCGTGGGACTGTTTCCGCTGATCGAGCGGTAGACGCGACGGTCTGTTTTATCGAGTCGCCGCGCCATCTGGGGAATCATGGAAATTCCGTGCGATAAAGAGACCAGTTCCTGTACCATCGCCAGCTGGCTGGTCTGCTCTACCGCCACGGGATGAAATGAGCGTTGTCGGCAGAACGAAACAATATTGTCTGACAGGCAGTGTGCTTCATCCAGCAGGACGAACGGATAGGATTTGATATCGTTCAAGCGGATATGTGGTTTATCTACCAGGGGGTGATCGGGAGGCAGAACCAACAGCAGTTCTTCTTCAAACAGTTCCTCAACTTCCAGGTATTTGGCCGGGACCGGAAGTGCGATGATCGCGAGATCAATTTCTCCCTGGGTACAGCGTTTGAGTAAATGGTCGGTCGTATCTTCCTGTACGATCAGAGAAGCTTTGGGGAACTCTGTAGAAAACTGCCGCAATAAATCAGGGAGAAAAAAAGGAGCGATCGTGGGAATCGCACCGACCCGAATCTGGCCGCTTTGGCCATCGTCTGAGATTTCTGCTTTGGTGTCAGCGATCAGTGTGAGAACCTGTTGGGCACGAGATTGCAGCAACTTACCCGCTTCCGTTAAGGCAACGGAGCGGGTTTTACGTTCGAAGACGGGTTGCCCCAGTTCTTCTTCCAGCTTCTGGATGGAACGGCTGAGGGCCGGCTGCGAGATCAGCAGTTCTTCGGCAGCCCGGGTGAAATTACCTCGTTCGGCAACTCGTAAAAAATAGCGTAACTGATCGACTTCCATCGCAGAGTATCCCGATCTTGTGATGTTGAACAGGTATTTAGCGTATGCGTTCTATGCGGTGAAGGTATAGTTTAGTGGTTATTAGCTGACGATAGCCAATCCGAACCGGTGACTGGCTCAGAATTTTTACAAATCGTTGGGAAAACTGGATTTGGAGGTTTGTCAAACGGAATATTCGTGCGAAAATAGAAGTGAACGGTAAGCATATATCAAAATATCTAAATCCTTGAATGTTATTCGGGAGTGATTTACGATACCGGTACTAAGATTCGTGTAAATTACCTCTAATGGAGTCCTGTATGACGATCCTGTTCAAACGCTTCTGTTTGATGTTACTGGTAAGTTGCTGTGTACTTTGCGCAGGTGTGTCTGCTGAAGAAGTAAAACCGGAGAAATTAACCTACGAAGAACATATTCGACCGATCTTCCGTGCCCATTGTTTTGACTGCCACGGCGCCGTTGAAGAAATGAAGGGGGGCCTCGATTTGCGCCTGGTCCGTTTCATGACCAGGGGGGGGGAATCGGGCGAAGCCATCATTCCAGGGAAACCGGACAAGAGTTATCTGATCGAACGCATTGAGAGTGGCGATATGCCACCCGGCGAAGCGCGGGTTCCCCAGGATCAGATCGAGACTCTGAAACGCTGGATCGCCGCAGGAGCGAAAACGGCTCGTCCCGAGCCAGAGACGATTGAACCGGGGTTGGGAATTACACCCGAAGAACGGGCTTACTGGGCGTTCCAGCCTGTGCACAGACCAGAGGTTTCTGAAGAACTCAAAAGCAGACCGGGGGTACGTTCGCCCATCGATGCGTTGCTGCTAAAAGCCATGCCGGAAGGTCTGGCATTTTCTCCCGATGCCGAGAAACTAACGCTGACCAAGCGCGCCAGTTTCGACCTGCTGGGTCTGCCTCCCAGTCCGGAACAGATTCGCCGGGTGATGGCAGATCAGTCTGCTGGCTGGTACGAAGTCTATCTGGATGAACTGTTACAGTCGCCTCACTACGGAGAACGCTGGGCACGTCACTGGCTGGATATCGCCGGGTATGCTGATTCCGAAGGTTATACGGTGAATGATGTCGTGCGCCCCTGGGCGTGGAAATACCGTGACTATGTGATTCGATCGTTGAATGCGAACAAACCATTCAATGAATTCATCGTGGAGCAACTGGCCGGGGATGAGTTGGCCGGAAAGCGTGAAGGCGATCTGACAGAAAAACAGATTGAACTGTTGACGGCTACAGGATTTTTGCGAATGGCAGCTGACGGAACTGGCAGCGGCAGTAATACTCCTGAAGCGCGCAATCAGGTCATTGCGGATACAATGAAGATTGTCAGCAGTTCGCTGATGGGGGTCAGTGTTGCCTGTGCACAATGTCATGACCATCGTTATGACCCGATTCCACAGTCGGATTACTTTGCAATGCGGGCTGTTTTTGAGCCGGCGTTTGACTGGCAGCACTGGCAGACACCACCCCAAAGGAAAGTCTCGCTGTATACAGCCGCTGATCGGGTGAAAGCAGCAGAAATAGAAGCCGAAGTCAAAAAAGTCGTCGCCACCAAAATTGAAAAGCAGGCCGCCTATATGGCGGAAGCTCTGGAAACGGAGCTGAAGAAATATGAGCAGCCTTTGCGGGACCAGTTAAAAACCGCCTACCAGACTGCCGCAGATAAAAGAACTCCTGAGCAGAAAGAACTGCTCAAGAAAAACCCCAGTGTTAATATTTCACCGGGCGTGTTGTATCAGTATCTTCCCAAAGCCGCAGAAGAGTTGAAGGAATTTGATAAACAGATCGCTGAGATCAGAAGTAAAAAGCCGGTGGAAGAGTTTTTGCGAGTGGCCGTTGAACCTGCCAATCATCTGCCCGTGACAAAACTGTTTCACCGCGGCGATTATCGACAGCCCATGCAGGTGATAGAGCCTGCAGGATTGACAGTGGTAGCACCGGAAGGGGAACGCAGGAAATTCCCGGTTAATGATACTACCCTGCCGACGACCGGGCGTCGGCTGGCATTCGCCCGCTGGTTGACCAATGGAGAACATCCGCTGGTCGCTCGCGTGTTAGTAAATCGAATCTGGTTACATCACTTCGGACGGGCGATTGTCAGCACGCCAGGCGAATTCGGCAAGTTGGGTTCGACTCCCACGCATCCGGAGTTACTCGACTGGCTGGCTACTGAATTCATGCAGCAGGGCTGGGACCTGAAAAAACTGCATCGTACAATCATGTTATCGACTGCCTATCGACAGGCAGGCGCCCCTGATCCGAGTAAGGAATCAATCGATCCGGAAAATAATTACTATTGGCGTAAACCAATTGTCCGCCTCGAAGCAGAAACGTTACGGGATCGGATGCTGGCCGTTTCCGGTGTGCTTGATCCTCAGCTGTATGGTGCCCCGGTGGCTATCAAAGAGGACGACTTCGGTCAGGTTGTCGTCTCCGGTGATCAGCTCCGTCGCAGTCTATATATTCAGGCCCGCCGCAGTCAGCCGGTGGGGATGCTGCAGACATTTGATGCGCCGGTAATGGAGATCAACTGTGAGCGGCGTTCGAGTTCGACCGTCGCAACCCAGTCTCTGATGCTGATGAACGGCAGTTTTATCCTTTCACAATCCGGGAAGCTGGCGGAACGACTGGCGCGGGATGCACCGGAATTGAAACCGGATGTGCTGGCATCACTGCCTGAACTCCCGCCGACTGTCAGGCCCGTGTGGAGTTATGGCTATGGGAAACTGGATGAAACCGATTCGCTGAAGAGTACCTTTACTGCACTACCTCACTGGTCTGGTTCCAGCTGGCAGGGAGGCCCCAAGCTCCCGGATCCTGCACTGGGCTGGGTGACATTGAATGCGGGAGGCGGTCATCCGGGCAGTCAGTATGTTGCCATCCGTCGCTGGACAGCGCCGGCTTCGGGGACGCTGTCTGTCACAGGAAAACTACAGCATGGCAGTGAACACGGGAATGGCGTGCGGGCACTGGTCCTTTCCAGTCGTTCCGGGCTGGCCGGTCAGTGGGACATCAAAAATCAGTCTGTTGATACAGGAGTGGGCTCATTAATGGTTCAACCGGGCGATACCATTGACTTCATTACGGATTGTAAACAGAAGGATGTCGGCTTTGATTCTTTCTCCTGGGGTTTTCAGTTGTCGCTGAAAAACGAGCAGGGAGGAGTGCATAAGTGGGATTCTGCTGCTGAATTCCGAGGACCGGAACCAGAACAGAAAAGTCTGCCTGCCCAGGCAGCTTATGCCTTTGAACTGGCCCTTTGCCGACAACCGACGCCGGACGAACTGCTTCTGGTAATCCGATTCATCAACAACCAGATGGTTTATTTGCAACAACATCCGGAACAGCTTCCCAAAGGCGTCACGCCCGGGCAACAGGTGATTACGAATCTGTGCCAGGCGTTGATGAGTTCTAACGAATTTTTATATGTCGATTAATAAGTGTGATCAGCGTTTTGACTGAGTATAATTTTCGAAAGTATTTGAGTTCCTTCTTTTTGGTGTAGCCGATGACACATTTTAGCAGACGACAGTTTCTGGCAGAAAACGCGATGGGCATTGGTACTGTTGCGCTGGCCTGGCTACTGAAGCAAGATCAACTCCTGGCGCGGCCCAAGAACATTCCCATCAAGCAACCTCATTTTGATCTGACGCCTAAGGCAGCGCAGTTCGCACCACAGGCGAAAGCCATGATCTCGCTGTTTCAGCATGGCGGCCCGGCGCATATGGATTTGACCGATCCCAAACCGGAGTTGACTAAATATAGCGGGACTGATTTTAAAGGCGATATCCAATACAGCTTCGTGCAGCAGGCGAGTAAAAAGCTGTTGGGGAGTCCGTGGAAATTTCAGAAGCACGGGCAATGTGGGACCGAACTTTCAGAACTGTTGCCTCATCTGGCAGAAATTGTGGATGACATCTGTGTGGTTCGCTCCATGCATACTGGCGCCAATGGTCACGAGGTCTCAATTCGCTATTTTCATGGGGGGATTCCTGGAGTGCTGGGACGTCCGAATCTGGGGTCCTGGCTGGTTTATGGCTTAGGTTCAGAATCTCAAAACCTGCCGGCGTACATGGTGTTGACTGATCCGGGAGGATTGCCCGTGGATGGCGTCACCAACTGGTCTAACGGATTTATGCCGTCACTGTTCCAGGGCACCGTACTGCGACCCAAGGAGCCACGCATTTTGAATCTGGATGCACCGGCACATCTGCAGGGGTCTTTGCAGCAGCTGAATCTGGAACTGCTGCAGACACTCAATAAGCGACATTACGAACAGCATCCTCACGAATCGGATCTGGAAGCGCGAATCTCAAGTTATGAGTTGGCAGCGCGGATGCAGACTTCCGCCCGCGAAGCGCTCGACCTCTCTCAGGAAACCAAAGCCACACAGGATATGTATGGTCTGGATGATCCCAAAACAAAAGAATACGGAACCCGATGTCTGATCGCCCGCCGCCTGGTGGAACGCGGGGTGCGGTTCGTGCAACTGTTCCTCGGAGGACAACCGTGGGACAATCACAGCAATATTTCAACCGGACTGCCTGCGATATGTGGTCGCACGGATAAGCCTTCTGCGGCACTTGTAAAAGATCTGAAGCAACGGGGCATGCTGGATTCCACACTCGTGCACTGGGGGGGCGAGATCGGGCGACTGCCTGTGACGCAGAACCACGGCGATGCCAAGAGTGCAGGCCGCGATCATAACGGCCAGGGATTCAGTATCTGGCTGGCCGGAGGTGGCATTAAAGGGGGAATGACCTTTGGGAAAACAGATGAGTTCGGGCATAAAGCGGTAGAAAATGTTGTGACCCCCAATGACTTCCAGGCCACCATCATGCGGCTGTTTGGACTTGATTATCAGCAGTTGCTCTATCATCACAATGGTCAGGAACAGATGATTACGAATGGGCGTCCTGCGAGAGTTGTGTCTGACATTCTGGCATAGTTCGCTCTGATCTGTTCAACCTGGAGCCTGAGCCTGATAGACTGTATCTCGTCTTAACAACTAAGGCTTGAATCACAATGATCGCGCACCCGAACTACTGTATTATTAGTAGCGATTGGGTATGCTCAACTCAGCATCAATGCGGGCTGAGGCGATGGATCGAATCGAATTGACTTAAATATGAATTTAAAAATCCGCCAGCGAGAACCGGAATTGATGGATCAGCCCGGGTTGTCTGAAGGCGAGCATAGTCACGCCTTAGCGGGTCTGGGGCGAATTAACTGGTGGAGTCGCAGTGATGCCATCGTGTGGCCGGTCATTCTGGAATTAGCCCGACGTCGAACTGGGAAACCTTTACAGATACTGGATATTGCCAGTGGCGGCGGGGATGTCGCGTTAAGCATTGCTGCCCGTGCGAAGCGTGCGGGAATTTCCGTTGAGGTTGATGGCTGTGATATCAGCCCCTTCGCTGTCAAGTATGCGACACAGCAGGCTTCAAACCGGGGGCAGGAGCAGGTGCGATTTTTTGAATGCGATGTGCTCTCGGAATCGCTGGATAAACAATATGATGTGGTCATGTGCTCGTTGTTCCTGCATCATCTTGATGAGGAGCCCGCTCAACAGCTTCTGAAAATTATGTCGCAGTCGACCAGGCAACTGATGCTGGTGAATGATTTGCGACGATCGCGCGCCGGATACGGGCTTGCCTGGACGGCCTGTCGTTTATTAACCCGCTCATCGGTTGTGCACACTGATGGTCCGCTCTCAGTGGCAGGCGCGTTTACGGTGAATGAGATTACGGAACTGGCCGGACAGGCCGGATTAAGTGGTTTTCAGGTCACGCGTCACTGGCCGCAACGCTGGTTGCTGAAGTGGAGTCGAGTATGACTCTGACCAGTTCGTTGAATCGGGAAGCAGCCTGTGGACAGCACTGGGATGCCCTCGTCATCGGTGCCGGTCCCGCTGGGGCTGTGGCGGCCCGGCAACTGGCACAGCAGAAACTGCGGACACTGCTGGTCGAACGCAAAACATTTCCCCGTTACAAAGTCTGTGGCTGTTGTCTCAATCAGCGGGCGATCAATGCATTGCAACAGATCGGTCTGGGCCAGTTACTGGAATCTGCCGGTGCAGTGCCGATAAATCAGTTTCGTATGCAATACCAGGGACGAAAAACAGCGGTCGCTTTACCGGGGGGACTGGCGATTTCTCGAGAAGTTTTCGATACGCGACTGGTTGAGTCGGCGATCGACGCCGGTGCTGAGTTTCTGCAGGATACCACTGCGATCGTCGTCGGCAGTTCAGAAAAACGTTCTTCACGAACAGTAGAACTCAATTACCAGGGGCACTTCGCTGGTTCCGTCTCTGCAAAAATTGTGCTGGCGGCGGACGGGCTGGGGCATCCCAGTCTGCAGAACTGTTCGGGGTTTGACATGCAGGTTGCCTCCGATTCCCGGATTGGAGTCGGTGCGGCATTTGCCGTGAAAAACCATACATCCTATCCACCAGGCATGATTCACATGGCGATCCACAGATCCGGCTATGTGGGTCTGGTACGCGTGGAAGGAGAGAACCTGAATCTGGCTGCTGCCATCGATCGGGCTTTTATCAAACAATGTGCCGGTCCAGCAGCCGCGGTATTGCAGATCCTGAGAGAGTCTGGATCCCCGGTACTGCCGGAAATGACCGAGAGCAGTTTTAAGGGCACGTTGCCTGTCACCCGTAAAACTTTGCGACCGGTGGGCGACCGATTGTTTGTGCTGGGAGATGCAGCCGGTTATCTGGAACCGTTTACCGGAGAAGGGATGGCGAACGCGATTACAGAGGGAATGGCTGTTGCGCAACTGGTGCCGGAAGGAATACGCCACTGGGATTCCGCGCTGGAACAAAAATGGTTAAACGCTCACTATGCCCTGACGGACGGCCGTTTGTTCTGGTGTCGCTGGCTGGCCCGCTTATTGCGTTCGCCCACAGCCGTGGGCTGGGGACTGCGACTGTTTCATCTATTTCCGGGAATGGCCCGCCCGATTGTAGCCCGCTTAAATCACTAAATATCCTGAGAGTAACTAAAGAGCATTTATGAGTTTTGAAATATTGGGAATCGGCACGACAAATCCCGAGCATTCGATTCAGCAGTCGGATGCGGCCGTACACGCCTTGTCTTTCTCCTGTCAGACCGAAACAACAGATCAACTGCAACGCCTGCTGCCGGTGCTCTATCGACGGGCCGGAGTGAAAACACGACACAGCGTTGTTCTGGAAAACAGCTCCGATGGAGAAGCAGTCAGACAGACATTTTATCAACCTTCTGAATCGCCGGTTGATCTGGGGCCTGCCACTTCGATCCGCATGCAGGAATACGAAAAACATGCGGGTCTGCTGGCAATTGCTGCCGTCCACGCTGCATTAGACTCTGCTAAGATTGACCCGGCTGAAGTGACACACCTCGTGACCGTTTCCTGCAGTGGTTTCAGTGCGCCAGGATTTGATTTGCAGGTCTTGAAACAGCCTGGCTTTTCACCCGATGTTTCACGGACGCATATCGGCTTTATGGGTTGTCATGGTGCTCTGAACGGGCTGCGCGTGGCGAAGGCGTTTACTGATAGTGATCCCGAAGCCTGTGTCGTTATCTGTGCGGTCGAGCTCTGCACACTGCATCAACAGTATGGCTGGTGCCCGGACAAGATTGTGGCAAATGCCCTGTTTGCAGATGGGGCGGCGGCTGTCGTCGGGAAACAATCACAAGGTAGTTCAAGCGATCATTGGAACCTAGTTGCCTCCGGCTCAACAGTCGTGCCGAATTCTGAAGAGCTGATGAGCTGGCGGATTGGAGATCATGGATTTGAAATGACACTGTCGCCAGAGATTCCCGATTTGATCAAATCCCGGTTACGTCCCTGGCTTGTGAACTGGCTCGCCGCTGAAGGGACCCGGGTTGAAGAGATTGGCAGCTGGGCCATTCACCCGGGCGGTCCACGGATTTTGACTGCGGTGGCAGAAGCCATTGAGTTTGAGGAAGAAAAACTGGCGACTTCCCGTGAAATTCTTTCCGAGTTTGGAAATATGTCTTCGCCGACCGTACTCTTTATTCTGCAGCGTCTGCAGGCGGCTCAGGCAGCACGTCCCTGTGTGATGCTGGGGTTTGGTCCCGGACTGGTGATTGAAGCGGCGCTGGTGAAATAGTGCCGGACCGACAGCACAACCGAATCTTACAGTGGCTTGTGGGCAATAAAGCATCCATACTGCATTGCCCCCGATTCATAAGCTTTTAAAATGGTTTCAAAACGGTCCAGAAACATGACCGTGTCTCGGTCAATGAGTCGTGCCAGCCAGCGGACACCGGTTTTCTGAACGCGCTGCTGACAGATTTCCCAGGTCTGGGAGACGCGATTCGTCCAGTTGTGATACGCCTGAAATTCCAGCCCGGCATTTTCCATCCAGGACTGATAGTCTGCGGCACTCCCCAGGGAAGGACAGAAAAATCCTTCGCAAACATCGTAAACCTGCTGCCGGGCTTCTTCTGTATCCAGATGATCTCCCGCCAGCCAGGCACAGATTGCCATACTGCCGCCCGGTCGCAACCAGGTGGCTGCTTTATTGAAAAAAGCCTGCTTATCAAACAGGTGCTCTGTGCATTCAATACTCCAGATATTGTCAAACGATTCGACTGGAAATTCAGCAGTTTCCGCATCCTGACAGAGGAACTGCGTCCGTTGCTGCTGACCCCGTCCGCGTGCTTCCAGCGCAGCCCAGCGACGTTGAACCGGACTGAGTGTGATACCAGTGACATGGCAGCCGAAAGTCTTTGCCAGATGAATGGATGACCCCCCCATACCACAGCCGACATCCAGCAGATCTGCATCAGGCTGGACCCCCAGCAGTTCCGCGAGTGTTTCCGTTAAATGTTGCTGGGCGATGGCAGAAGATTTTCCATAATCAATTTGACTTGCTGACTGACTGTCCGGGGTTTCCCACAATCCATGATGAATGTGGCGTCCCCAAAGCAGGCGATAAAACAGAGTTGTCAGATTGTAATGACTGCGAATGACTTCTTTTTGGACTGTCGGGCAACTGATCATGTGATAGTACCAATTTTCAGAAAAGAGGCTGCTTTGTCAAGCTACAAATTGAGAGTTAGGGGGCGTTGTTTACGTGCTCCGTTGTCGCATTCTCGGGCTATTTATCAACCCGAATTTTAAAAATGACACTCCACTAGACTGTGTCCAGTTTTACTGTAGCGTCTCCAAGGCCATTTGGACCGAGTATACTAGATTGAGAGACGCTATGGTTAAATGTGATGCGCTCTAGTATTGAATTCTGAGTTCAAAATATGATTTCAGGAATGATACAAAACATCACATCGTCGAGGCTCAGGTAATTTTACAAAATCTGGCAGGACAGTGTTGAAGTATGTCGTAGAATTACGAGACGAGATTGCCACTTATCAATGTGTTCATATGAATATTCATTTTCGTGCTAAATGAAACTTATTTATTGACATTCGCCAATCGCATGTGTATGGTTTTATATATATTATATATAGAGATAGCGCTATTTTAGTATTCCCACCACGAAACCTTCCCACCTCAATCAGAATCGACATGAAAACATTGCATAACGCTGCTTCAACACGTCTGTTCGTTCTCTGTTTCCCGGTGGTGATGCTCCTGGGCAGTTCTGCAGGTGCCTTGAACGCGGAAGAAAAAAACTCCCCGGTCAGTTTCGTCAATGATGTGATGCCCGTCCTGACTAAGGCAGGGTGCAACATGGGTGTCTGTCACGCCAAGGCAGGAGGGGGGCAGAATGGATTTCAGCTATCGTTGCTGGGATTTGAACCGCTGGATGATTATGACAGTCTGGTCAAGGAAGCACATGGCCGTCGACTGTTTCCCTCAGTTTCTTCGAAAAGCCTGCTGCTCACGAAAGCTTCAGGTGAAACTCCCCATGGAGGGGGGACCCGCTTACCCCGTGATTCGGAAGGGTATCAGCTGATTCGTCGCTGGATTGAAGAGGGAGCCCGCTATTCCACCGGGAATGAGCCGAGCCTGGAATCAGTGGACGTTCAGCCGGAACGCGGACTGGTCAATATGGGTGAGACTCAACAACTGAAGGCGATTGCAAAATATTCGGATGGGAGCAAACGCGATGTCACTGAGTTCGCCTTATACGAGTCGAACATCAAGTCGATGGCAGATGCGACGGAGGAAGGTCTTGTTAAAGTGCATGACATCCCCGGTAAAGTTGCGGTGATGGTTCGCTATCAGGGCAAGATTGCGGTCTTCACAGCGGCAATTCCCCTGGGGGCACCAATTCAGGAAGTGCCTGCAGAAAAGAATATGATTGACCGTCATGTCTTTGCCAATCTGAAAGAGCTGGGAATTCCCCCGTCTGAAGTCTGTGATGATGCGACCTTTTTACGTCGTGTCACTTTGGATATTTGTGGTCGCTTTCCAACACAGGAAGAAACCGAATCCTTCCTGGCGAGTACCGATCCCAAAAAACGGGATGAGGTCGTGGAGCGCCTGTTGCGGAGTCCCAACTACGCAGACTACTTTGCTTCCAAATGGACACCGCTGCTGAAGAACCGCCGCGATGCAGCCAATGACATTACTTCAAACTTCGCGTTCCATGCCTGGATCCGAGACAGTCTGCTGGCGAATGTCCCCTATGATCAATTGGTTCGCGAACTGCTGGGAGCAACCGGAACCGTCGTCAGCAATCCGCCTGTCGCCTGGTACAAGCGCGTGAAAGATCCCAAAGATCAGCTGGAAGATATTGCCCAGTTGTTTCTGGGAGTGCGAATGCAATGTGCTCAATGTCATCACCATCCCTTTGAACGCTGGAGTCAGGACGATTATTACAGTCTGTCTGCTTTCTTCTCACAGATCGGTCGTAAGCCGACCGGGACCCAGGGAGAAGACCTGATCTTCCATAAGCGGGGTATCGCGCAGGCAAAGAATGTGAAATCGGGTGAGATGTTGAAACCGGTTGCCCTGGGTGATGATATCGGCGAAATCTCTCCTGATGAAGATCCCCGGTTGCGTCTGGGGAACTGGATGAGTTCCAAAGACAATCCCTTTTTTGCCAAAGCGCTGGTGAACCGCTACTGGAAACATTTTTTCAAGCGGGCTCTGATTGAACCGGAAGATGATATCCGGGATACGAATCCCCCTTCCAATCCGGAATTGATGACGGCACTGGAAGAACACTTCATCCAGTCTGGCTTTGATCTGAAGCAGCTGATTACATTGATTACTCAGTCACATACCTATCAACTGAGTTCCATGCCGAATGAATACAATCTTCAGGATCGCCAGAATTATTCGCGGTTCTATCCACGTCGTCTGCAGGCGGAAGTCCTGCTGGACTCTGTCGATCAACTGGCTGGTTCGACGACGGCATTTGCTAATTTACCACCGGGAACCCGTGCGATTGCACTGCCAGATAACAGCTACACAAAAGCGTCGGCTTTCCTGAAGGTCTTTGGTCGTCCCAACAGTGCCAGTGTCTGTGAATGTGAGCGGGTGCAATCTTCCAGTCTGGCTCAGAGCCTGCATCTGATTAACTCTTCGGAGATGAAATCCAAGCTGGCAACAGCGACGGGGCGTGCTGCTCAATTAGCCAAAGCATCAGACAAATCTGTGGAAGAAAAAGTGAATGAGTTGTATCTGATCGCATTTGCCCGCAAGCCACAACCTGAAGAATTACAGACAGCAGTACATTATCTGACAACACCGGCAGCCGATGCAAAGGCAAAACCGGATGCGAAGAAAACACCGAATTCAAAAGACTATCAGGACCTGATCTGGGCGCTGATGAATACCAAAGAGTTTTTGTTTAATCATTAATGACTTGTGGCGTATCTTCGTCAGACTGCTTTGAAGCAGTTTCTCTCACGATCATCAAGTTGGTAACCAATAAAGCAGAGGCCGGGAAATATGAAATACTTTCGACTGCAGTTCTCACTTGTGATGGGGGTCTGCCTGGCAGTGAGTTGCCTGGTTTCAGCGAAAGCACAGGCGCAACTGGTCTGTCTACCCGCACCCCGGTTATTGACCACCATGCCTATGGGAGGTCAGGCGGGGACCACTTTTGAAGTAACGATTACCGGTGAAAATATTGAAGATGCCGATGAGCTCAGCTTTTCACATGAGGGAATTACTGCGACCCCAAGCCTGGGTAAAGACGGTTTGCCAGTAGCCAACAAGTATACGGTCACAATATCCAAAGACTGCCCGCTGGGAATTCATGAAGCCCACGTCATGACGCGTCTTGGAGTTTCTTCCAGCCGTGCTTTCAATGTAGGGCGTCTGCCGGAAACTGCTCAGACGGCCGCGAATACCAGTCTGGAAACAGCAAAGAAACTGGAACTGAATTCGATCTGCAATGCAGTGATGTCGCGACAGAAGATCGACTATTACACATTCGAAGCCGGCAAAGATCAACGGGTGATTGTCGACTGTGCTGCGAAAGGCATCGATTCGAAACTCAATCCAGTTGTCATTATTGCTGATGAGCGTGGAATGGATCTGGTGGTAGAACGACGTGGGGGCATGCTTGATTTTAAAGTTCCAGAAACTGGTAAATACGTGATTAAGGTGCATGGCTTGACTTATGATGGTGGCCCTTATCATTTTTATCGACTGGCAGTTAAGAATGTTGCCCGGGATGAGATCGTTCCCCGAATGCCTTCCATTAGAAAAGTCAGCGCCTTCTCATGGCCTCCTGCAGGGCTCACCAGCGAAATGCTCAAGCCGGAAGCAGAACCAAATAATGCACGTGCAGCAGCACAGAAAATCACTCTGCCTTGCGATATCAGTGGCAGTTTCTTTCCTGCGGCAGACGTTGATACATTTGAATTTACCGCGAAGAAAGGTGAAGTCTGGTGGGTCGAAGTCGCTTCAGAACGTCTGGGGCGTCCGACCGATCCTTCGATTGTTGTGCAACATGTCAGTGGATCCGGTTCTGAAGTAAAAATTACCGATCTGGTTGAGCTGAGTGACATTCCCAGCCCGGTGAAGGTTTCCAGCAATGGGTATTCCTACAATGGCCCTCCTTATAATGCCGGCTCTTCAGATATTATCGGGAAAGTCGAAATTAAGCAGGACGGAGTGCATCATCTGCAGATCCGGGATCTGTTTGGTGGCACACGCAATGATTCGAAAAATATCTATCGACTGATTATTCGCAAAGCGGCTCCCGATTTTTCCCTGGTGGGTTGGGCTCTGCATATGAACCTGCGAAACGGTGACCGAAATGCCCTTTCCAAACCCATTGCCTTGCGGGGCGGAGCCACAATGCCTCTGGAAGTGGTTGTCGTCCGGCGTGATGGCTTTGATGGCGAAATTGAATTGTTCATGGAAAACCTGCCAGAGGGAGTGACTGCCACCGGGCTGAAAATCGGTAAGGGAAAATCGAGAGGCACGATGTTGATTTCAGCAGCGGAAGGAACACCTCGAGGTTTAACCAGTGCGAAATTCTTCGGTCGGGCAACCATCAATGATCAGGTCGTTACGCGTCCCTGTTTTCTGGCATCCATGCAATGGCCTGTCAAAAATGCCTGGAGTGAAGTACCGAGTCCGCGCCTGATGGCTGATGTCCCTGTTTCTGTAAGCACTTCAGAACAGGCACCAATCACCATCGCTCCTGCCGAAGAAAAAGTCTGGGAAGTGACAGCCGGTGAAAAGCTGACCATCCCGCTTAAGCATGATCGCCGCAGCGATTTCTCGGGGGCCAATATTACCCTGAAAACGTATGGAGAAGGCTTTGACCGGAATAAAGCCTTTGATGCCCCTCTAAAGGCTGAGGCATCAGAAGCGGTTCTGGATCTGGCAACTCTGAAAACCCCTCCTGGGGAATACAAAATTGCTTTCGGCGGATACGCCGTGGTAAAGTATAGTGAAAACCCAAAAGCGGTTGCCCTGGCTGAAATAGAACTGAAACAGGCGCAACAACAGGCGACTGCTCTGGCAGCGGAAGCAGAGAAATTGCAGAAAAAAGGTGATGCGGCTGCAAAAGAAGCGGCAGCGAAAGCAAAAACGGCTCAGGCTGATGTGACAAAAGCCGATAAACAGTTAAAGCAGGCAACCGCGAAAGCAAAACCCAAAGACATCGTAGAGATCATCTTTTCCAAGCCCATTACCATTCGTGTCAATCCAGCTAAGAAGGCGAAATAGTGATGACAGATCCTTTTCACGCATCGACAGTTCATCCATGTCCAGGGCCGGAAACCCGCCGTGGGTTTCTCAAAATGGGACTGGCTGGTTTTGCATCTCTCAGTCTTCCCGGCATTCTGAGGTTACAGGCAGCGAATCCCCTGCCTGATCAAAAGAAAAAGACAGCCGTCATCATGGTCTGGCAACCGGGTGGTTGTTCACACATTGATACTTATGATCCCAAGCCCGCTGCGCCGATTGAGTACCGCGGACCTTTCGGCATGATCCCGACCAAAGTGCCGGGGATGAATTTTACAGAACTGCTGCCGATGCAGGCGAAAATTGCAGACAAGTTTACCGTTCTGCGTTCCATGCGTCACGACAGTCCCGGGCATCCCGCGGGGACACTGCGAATGCTGACGGGGGATACTGACCGTCGGGATAAGCAAATCCCTAAATATCCCGACTGGATGTCTGTCACGAATTATCTGCGTTCTAAAGAAGGACCACGCAAAAACCCGCTGCCACCTTACGTCGGAATCAACTTTTCTTCACAGCGTGTGGGCGGTGCTTATCTGGGGGATGCCTATGGTCCCTTTACGGTTTCCGGAGATCCCAATAAACCGAATTTTTCGGTCCCCAATATCGGGTTATCGAATCAGGCAGAAGTGAAACAGCTCGACCGCCGTGCGACTCTGCGTCAGAAGCTTGATACCCTGGAGCGGTCGTTTGATCAGGCGGGCGAACTGCAGGCGCTGGACGAATTTGAAACCCAGGCCTTGACTCTGTTGACGAACCCCAAGGCGAAAGATGCCTTTGATTTAACTCAGGAAGATGATCGTACCCGTGATCGTTATGGTCGCAACAGCTGGGGCCAGCAGTTGCTGATGGCGCGGCGTCTAGTGGAAGCGGGCGTGGATGTGATTTCCACCAGCTTGAGCGGCCCGCTCTGCGGCCGTGTGTCAAACTGGGACGATCACGCGGTCAACCACCATGTCTTCGATGCCATGCGGTTCCGTTCGAAGGCATACGATCAGGCTGTCTCTGCATTAATTGAAGATATTTATGACCGTGGACTGGATGAACGAGTGCTGGTGGTGGTCACCGGTGAATTCGGGCGGACTCCGAAAGTCAATTACCAGCCCAGTACCGGCGCAGGAAATGCGAGTGCACCTGCCGGCACAAAACAGCCGGGCCGAGATCACTGGCCACGCGCGTTTTCTAATATCTGGGCGGGTGGCGGTATCGAGACCGGTCGCTTTATCGGTGCGAGTGACAAGCTGGGCGAAGATTCCATTGAACGGATCTGTGGCGCGGGGGATTTCCTGGCGACCATCTATCATCATCTGGGCATTGATTCGTCCAGTGTCTTCATCGAAGACTTTAACGGCCGTCCGACACCGATCATTGCCGATCAGGGCAAACCAATTCCGGAACTGGTGGGTTAACCCTGCTCACGCTTCACGCTGATTACAGAACAGGTCCCAGCATGGCGATGGTATTATTCCAGAAGCGGCGGGCAATACTCCAGGCGGCGACGGCTTCCGCTGTGACTTCTTTTGAAGATGCCAGATATTCCTGCTGACGTTCCCGGACTTTTTCTGTCAGAGCAGAGTCATAAAACAGGATGTTGTTTTCGTAGTTGAGGTCAAAACTGCGACGATCCATGTTTGCCGAGCCGATTAATGTGACTTCGCCATCCAGCGTCAGTGATTTGGTATGCAGCAGACCTCCCTCGTATTCATAGATTTTCACACCTGCTTCCAGCAGCTCTTCATAATAGCTGTGGCTGGCCGCACCAACAATCCGGGAATCATTGCGGGCCGGAAAAATGATTTTCGTATCAACCCCGCGGTAAGCGGTGGCACAGAGGGCATCCTGCATCGATTCATCCGGGACATAATATGGTGTGGTAATAACCAGTTCTCGACGTGCCGAATGGATCAGTGATTCAAACATCTCCGGCATCGCTGAAAAGCGTACGGTAGGGCCGGTACCAATGACCTGGGCCGGAAATCCAGCCTCAGCAGGGGGGATGGGAGTCTCTAACAGCGCTGACAGATCTTCATCGACCTGCGTCATCCAGTCACTGATAAACAGATGCTGGTTCTGGCGCGCGACCGGGCCTTCAAACCGTATGACGGCATCGACCCAGGGGGCATATTTGGGTTTGACGAGAAACTCCGGGTCGGCACAGTTCTGACTGCCGCAGTAAGTGAGACTGTGATCAATGACCACAATTTTACGGTGATTGCGCAAATCAATACGCCCCATAAACGGGCGGAGCAGGGGATTTCCAATGGGCAATGCGACTGCTGTATGTACGCCGGCCGCTTTCATTTCATTCCAGAAAGAAGATTTGATCAGAGTCCGGGAACCCAGATCATCGGCCATAGCGCGACATTTGACGCCTCGGGCAGCAGCGCGTTTCAGGGCGTCCATTATTTTACAGCCATTGTGATCGGGTAACCAGATATAGAACAGCAGATGCACGTGCTCTTCTGCTGAGTCAATATCTTCTACCATCCTGTCGATCGTGGCATTGGAATCCGCCATCAGTTGCGCAGTGTTCCCTCCCACTGGTGAATAGCCACTGATAGAACATCCGACTCGAAAGAGATGGTCATGTTTATCGGGAATCTGTGTTTGAAAAGCTTCTTCAGGACAGATTTTGCAGCTTAGTTTTGGCAGGCGTTCGAACACTTTCTGCATGCGGGCAACGCGTCGGCGTCCGATATTGACTTCACCCAGCAGCAGGTAGGCGAGAATTCCCAGCACAGGCAGGGTGACGACGACCACGATCCAGGCCAGACGCGATGTCGGTTGGCGATGCGGCCTGAGAATCACGCGCATAATGACCAGAATTTCAATCGAAATATGAATCAGCACCGCGATTGTGGCTACGTCCATAGAATGTTCCCTGCAAAAGCGGATCGGGGCCAGCGTATTTGAGTCTTGAAGAACCGGGATAAGAAAGGGTCAACTTACCGCATTGCCAGTTTGAGTTCAAGACACGGATTCTTGAGTTAGTAATAACCTGAAATCCGTTTTACTGCAGAGGGGGCACATGGATTAATTCAGCATAGAGAATGCGCGATGTTTTCGGGATCGGGACAGCTGAACTTAGACAATACCTGTGATGCTGGATATCATATGAAAACTGTGAAACGCTTAATTCTTGCTGGGGAATACCAGTCTTGAGTTATCATTGAACTCATTTATATTTTTTATCACTTTGAACAGACTGAATTTCTCTTGCGAAAATTTCCCCTACAATATTTCTGGATGACGACTTTCATTCTCTTCAGCCAGATTTCATCAATACAAGCAGATCAGAAAACGGTACGCGGATTTCGGGAACTAAACCGATTTAAAGCAGCCGAAGCCCATCAGGCGGTCGCGGTTGACGAAACATCGTTCTATGCCATCTCAAGCCGCGAAGTCGCCCGTTATGATAAAGCCACTGGAAAACAACTGGCAAACTGGACGGGCCCGAAAGACTCCCATATTCGTCATTTGAATAGCGGGATTGTGACAGGCGGAAAACTGTATTGTGCCCATTCCAACTGGCCAAAAAGCCCGCTCAAGAATACGATCGAAGTTTTCAAACCCGAGTCTCTGGAACATCTGGAAACATTAACATTTCCCGAGACGGCAGGAGCCATCAACTGGGTCGATCATCGGCAGGGCAAATGGTGGGTTTGCTATGCTTTTTATGGTCCGCTCGAAAACGTCCGCAAGACCAGAATCGTGCGCTACGCTGAAAACTGGCAGCCGGAAGCGGAGTGGACTTTTCCCGATTCCGTCGTAAAACGGTTTTTGCCCAACAGTAATTCGGGAGGAGCGTTCGGACCCAATGGGCTGTTATATGCGACTGGTCACGATCATGCGGAAGTCTATGTACTGAGAATACCAGACACACCGGGAATTCTGGAGCATGTAGAAACATTATCCGCCCCCATCACCGGGCAGGGTATTGCCTGGGATCAGAGCGATATTGGAACCTTCTTTGGCATCGTCCGACGTTCAAAAGAGGTAGTGAAGCTCAGGCTGACGCATTCCGCCGAGTTCAGTGCGCTTCGCGATCGGATTCAATGGAAACGCGAAGCAAAAAATCCCATTCTGCCACCACGCACTGCGGGTAATTTTGATTCGACACGTTGTATGAACCCCTGGGTAGTAAGACAGAATGACCAGTATCGACTGTTCTATGCAGGCGGTGATGATCGCAGTCAGCATCGGATTGGGATGGCGACTGCGAAAGTAGACGCTATCACAGAGTGGAATCGCAGTGGTCCTTTATTTGAGAAAGGCATGTCGGGAGCCTTTGATGCACGCTGGTGTGTCCTGCCTCATGCGATTCGAATGGCGGATGACCGCTGGCATTTGTACTACACAGGAAACAGTGGGCAGGGGACGGGGCTCAGCTCATTTCCTGGTATTGGTCTGGCGACCAGCGTGGATGGTAAAAACTGGTCTCGTTTCAGTACGCAACCGGTCCTGCCACGAAGCAATGAACCGGGGAGTCCGGACGCGATCGGGGTTGCCGGAGGGTCGGTGCTGAAGATTAAGCGAAGTGATGGTACTTCGCAATGGCGTTTTTATTACACGGGATGTCCTACCACGGGTAAACCCCACCTGCTTAATCAACAGAAAACCATTTGTCTGGCAGTATCCCAGGACGGTATCCACTGGGAAAAACAAGGTGTAATCATGTTGAGAGATCCTGAACGTGATTACGAAAACGTGGGGGTCGCCGGCCCGGTTGTATTGCAGCGTGAAGATGGCAGCTTTCAGATGTGGTATTCCGCGATTGGTACTCGCTGGGGCTATTATTGTATTTGCTATGCAGAGTCAGATGATGGCATCCACTGGACCCGAGGCATTCAGTCGGGAGACAATCTGCAACTCACGCCCACAGGTTCCGGCTGGGAGAGCCAAATGGTGGAATATCCTTCTGTCATTCGGGAAGGAAAGCGGTTACGCCTGTTTTACTGTGGGAATGGCTATGGGAGAACCGGAATCGGGACCGCAGTGAGTGTTGAGCCAGATCAGAAAAACTAACACTTGCTTTTTGAGTCGAGTGTGCAATGATTCTGGCTGATTCGTGCCTGTTATCAGGATGCTACGTTTCCGGTTCGTCAATTTTCGATCCACTGAAGATTGATTCCCGGAGGATTTACTATCGAATAAAAACGGCTTAAAAAATAGAGCCGATTTGAATTATACCAGCTGGAATTTTCATGGGCGAACACGCGATCCTTTCATTATCATTCATTCTGTTGGCTGGCATGCTGTGTCAGTGGTTTGCCTGGCGCGTCAAGTTTCCCGCGATTATTTTTTTACTGGCAGCCGGTATTGTTGCCGGACCAGTTACCCAGTGGCTGAACCCGGATCAGTTATTTGGAGATTTGCTGTTTCCCTTTGTATCACTGGCAGTCGCCGTGATTCTGTTTGAGGGGAGTCTGACATTAAAAATTCAGAATATTCCCGGGCTGGAACGGGTCATCCGAAATCTGATTACGCTCGGGGCATTGATCACCTGGATGATCACAACACTGGCCACCCGAACGCTGCTGGACTTCTCCTGGAGTGTCTCCTTTCTGTTTGGTGCGCTCATGGTTGTGACCGGGCCGACGGTGATTATGCCCCTCCTGCGGACCGTACGCCCGAAAGAAAATGTGGCCAGTATCCTGCAGTGGGAGGGAATTCTGATTGATCCCCTGGGGGCCATCCTGGCAGTGCTGGTATTCGAATTTATCGTCTCCGGGGGAGGAGTAGAGGGTGGTTTTGCTGCGGGCCTGTTGGTTTTCGGGAAGATGATCCTGATCGGAATATTATTTGGTGCAGCGGGAGGTTTATTATTCGGCTTTCTCTTGAAGAAATACTGGATTCCTCACTATCTGCATAACATCTCCGCATTGGCACTGGTTTGTGTAGTGTTTGCGGTTTCCAATGTGTTTGAAGCCGAATCGGGGCTGCTGTCGGTAACGATCATGGGGATCTGGCTGGCAAACAGTAAAGGGCTGGAACTGGACGATATCCTGGACTTTAAGGAAAGCCTGAGTATCCTCCTGATCTCCATGCTGTTTATCATTCTGGCTGCCCGCATGAATCTCGATGCGTTTATCGATCTGGGCTGGCCCGCTCTGGCCGTCTTTGCCGTGATTCAATTTGTGATCCGTCCTGTGAGCGTACATCTCTGTGCATTGGGATCCAAGTTGACAATGAATGAACGACATCTATTGTCCTGGATTGCACCGCGTGGGATTGTGGCTGCTGCCATCTCAGCTCTGTTCGCGATTCGCCTGGAATACCTGGGTTATCAGGATGCATCTCGTATGGTGCCTTTAACATTTATCGTCATCATTGGGACGGTATTGCTGCAGAGTGCGACAGCCGGTCCTCTGGCCCGCTTTCTCAAAGTCGCCGAACCAGAGAACAAAGGCTTCCTGATCGTGGGAGCAAACGCGGTTGCGCAAATCATTGCCGAGGAATTAAAGAAAAACGGAATCCATACTCTGATGACGGATCAGAACTGGTCTTCTGTGACCGAGGCCAAGCTGAAAGGCCTGACTGCTTACTGGGGGAATCCGGTTTCGGAGCATGCAGAACGCAATCTGAACCTGATGGGCATCGGAAATCTACTGGCGATGTCACCACAGGTCGAATTGAATGCGCTGGCGGCGCAATATTACCGACTGGAGTTTGCCCCTTCGAGTATTTTTACGATTCGCAATGCACAGCCTACCGCTGGCACTGAAGAAACGAAGGCAGCATTCAAATATAGTGGACGCGTTCTGTTTGGTGATTCTGTCACCTTTCAGGATCTCGAACAAATGCTGCATCACGGGGCTGAAATGAAAACGACCCAGCTGACGGAAGAATTCACCTACGAAAACTATCTGGAACAGCAGGGAGCGCAGCGCGTTTCCCTGTTTGCGATCGACGCAAACGAAGTCGTACATGTCTTTACAGCCGAGCCCGATTTTGTACCCAAAGCCGGCTGGAAAATTATGGCGCTGGCGGTCAAACAGGAAGCTTAAACTGGCACCTCCCCTGAGTGACATCAGTCACCCGAGTCAGGGTTTCTGTGATTTACTGGTTAATCTGCACGCATTAGAGTGCGGAAGCATGTACCCATCTGCTCGCTCTCTCAAAATTCCCCTGTTCAATCGGGACTCTTTCTCGAACATCCTCTGTAAGTGAATCCCGCATCATGATGATGCAACGACGCTGACAGGTCTCCTGTTTCAAAAGCAATTGCGTGCGAAAGGGGAGTCAATTGGCGATCATGTGCCTGTTGAGAAAAACGAATCAAAGGCTCTACCAGAGTTTTTTTTTCAAGGATCGCGGCGAACTCAGGTCCCGAACTGCGTCCGAATGCCCGGCAATCATCACACGCATTCTCTCGACAGTAGATCTACTGTTATTGAGGAATACTGTGGCTTATTCTGCGAATTGATCAGGTCACGCAATTTTAGGCTCGCTGATGTCTTGTGATGTCGTCTGGCATTCTGGGAATTTCTGCTTGTTGATCAGTCTGTAGCCCGGTCATATTGTCAGGTTCTTAGAGAGACGCTCTGAGGAAAAATGTCAGTCAAAAACGCGAAATAGATTTGCAATCAGGTCAATTATTTTGCGTACACGTGCTGAAATATCTCCAGAATTCCCGAATCTGTATAGGTATTATGTTGAAAAAAGCCTACATTGTAGATTTATCATCAAAAACCCCCAAATTGTTAAAATTGTGATAGAGGACCCATTTTATAGTGGAAATTCTTCCACAGATTGGTTATTTCTATTATCTTAAATGAAAATAGGTTGTATGCGCAGGTAAAGAGTTATTTGTGTTTTGGATGATATTGGCTGAGATGTTCAGGACTGTAAACACGACCTGGATACACTGGACAGTTAGAAAATAATAGTGGTAGAGGCGATTTTTCTCATCCCCCGAGACTTTTGATTCACTAACGAAGGAATGACAGGATGCTACTGACGAACTGGCTCAACACACTCACTTCCCGAATTTCAAAACGCCGTGTTTTTCGATCCCGCGATCGCCGCGACATTCGCAAACGCTGGCAGTCAATCGTCCATAATCAGATCTCCACAACAGAAGCGCTCGAAGACCGCACGCTGTTGACCACGTTCTTCGTCGATGACTCCCTGGTGATCACGAATGACCCGGGGGCCGACGGTTTAAACGCGGGTGATACTGTCACTTTTGCGTTTGGTGAAGCCGGCCAGACAACAGGGCTGATTTTCGGGACGAATGCCTTTGACACGATTAACAACGCTGTCATCGCTGCAGCCGCCAGTGGGGACACGATTCAAGTCGCCGCGGGTACCTATAGCGGACTGATCTCATTGAACAAGTCGGTCGCTTTGCTCGGAGCTAATGCAGGTAACGACCCGAATGCCTTGGGCCGAGCAGCCGAAAGCATCATCAACCATGATGGTTTATATGCGATTCAGCCGACTGCGGACGATGTCACAATCGACGGTTTTTCCTTCGAAGGAAACGGCGGACGTGTGATCAATAGCTACCCAGGTGCGGATAACTTGACCATTGCCAATAACATTTTCAACAACACAAATATTCCGGGGGGGTCAGGTGGCATCCAGTTGCAATCCGGTTCGTTTGATGATTTGACAGTCGAACAAAACCTCTTTCAGTTCGAGGGAGACGGAGATGCGCTGTTGGTCGGCGGAGGCGGTTCTTTCGAGAGAATGCACATTGTCGGAAACCATTTCGCTGGAACGACGAGGGGAATCTTCCAAAACGGCGGCACGATCAATGACGCTGTCGTCGAACAGAACGAGTTTACAGGCGGTGTCGGGATGAACATGGGCGCTGCTGGTAATATTCAGATCCGAGAAAACACTTTCGATGGGACTTTCTTCACTGGTTTTCAGGTTGGAACAATTGGTGGTGAAATTATCGGCAACACATTCCAGAACATCGAAGCCGAACCTGGTTTCTTTGGGCAGGCATTCGAGCTCTGGGGAGGACAGTGGGGCACGACTGTTTCAGAGAACGTGACAATCGAGAATAACGTGATCCACTACAACGATGTCGCCGGTGCTGCCGAGCCGACTCACGGGATCCGATTGCGTCTCCCCGATGGAGGATCGGGGATCGATGCATCCACGATTCACATCAACAACAACGCATTTCTCGATGGCGGCGTTCACGGCGATGCCAAAGCGATTCGACATTTCGGTGACCAGACAACCGCAGCCGATGCGTCGGGAAACTGGTGGGTAACCACCAACGAAAGTAGTATTGCAGCGTTAATGGAAGACGCAGATGGTGGCACACCACTTATGGTCGACTTCACTTCTTACCTGGATGTCGGCACAGATACAGACGGTGGAACCGCTGGTTTTCAGGGTGATTTCTCCAAACTCAATGTTACTACGTTAGGTGCACAAACAGGGGGGGTGGGGCGGATTCAGGAAGCGATTGATCTGGCTGCCTCAGGGGCAACCATAAATATCGCCGCCGGCACTTATACCGAAAATGTGATCGTGAATACCTCCGTGATGATTCAGGGAGCCAATGCCGGGATTGCTGCGGGGGTTGACCCTGGTGGCCGCGGCCCGGAAAGTGAACTGACCGGCGGGTTTAGTCTCTTTGCGAACGATGTCGTGATTGACGGACTCAAGATCGTCGAAGGGTTCGGTCCGGCCGGCGTTGGCGATGTAACTGCCGTCTTCCTGACCGCCGGCACCACGGGGCATACGATCGAGAACAATATTCTGGTAGGCCCGGGAACGGGAGCCGGAAGTCGTGGTGTGCTCTCCACATTTAATGGAAATAACGACAACATCACGATCCAGAACAACGAAATTTACAATTGGTTCGGCGGTATTTTTAACCAGGTCAACACGAATGTTGACGTTTTCGGCAACAACTTTCACAACATGTTCGCAGGCGTCTCCAATGACTACGTTGCTGGTGTCAGTATCGAAGGCAACGCCTTCAGTGACTTAGTTGAAGGTATCGGCGTCTTCAATAACATTTCCAATGGCATCCCCGATGTAGCCGCTCATAACAACTCTTTTGACTCCTTAACGCTCACCAACCCCATCGCTCATTACGGTGGAGATACTGTTGATGCTTCCGGCAACTGGTGGGGCAACTCGGACGCAACAACAATCGCCAATTCCATGATGAGCAACGGTGGTGTTGGTAACGCTTCGAAGGTCGACTTCACTTCATTCTTGAGTGACGGCACAGATACAGACGGTGGAACCGCTGGTTTTCAGGGTGATTTCAATGTCGTGAATGTAACAGCTAAAGGAGCGCAGACCGGACCTTTGGGTCGTATTCAAGAAGCCATTGATAGTGTAGCCTATGGTGCGACGATTAATATTCTTGTCGGAACCTATACGGGTAATGTAGACGCTACCGGAATTAATATTACTCTCGCTCCTGGTAACAGTCCCGGTCAGGTGGTGATTAACGGTGATTTGATTTTAAATGGTGATGATAAACTTGATATCGAAATTAACGGTACCACCGCTGGTTCCGGATTTGATCAGTTTGTAGTGAACGGTGACGTGACTTTGAATGGCGCGACGCTGAACCTGATTGATGGTCATACCCCTGATGTCGCTGAATCGTTTATCCTGATTGAAAATAACGGTCCCAATCCTGTTACAGGAACATTTAACGGGTATCCGGAAGGCCACAAGTTTACAAATTTTCTGGGCGTCTCTGATCTGAATGCATTTTTGACTTATGCCGGCGGTGATGGAAATGACGTCGTCATTTATACGGAAATTCCTGATCCGGAAGTGAATATTCCTGCAGATAGCAACCCGGATGAATATACCCTGCAGATCATCGGCGGCAATGTCGTTATTACTGAAGTGG
Source organism: Gimesia algae (assembly GCF_007746795.1). Classification (NCBI taxonomy): domain Bacteria; kingdom Pseudomonadati; phylum Planctomycetota; class Planctomycetia; order Planctomycetales; family Planctomycetaceae; genus Gimesia; species Gimesia algae. Next base: position 2,244,485 of record NZ_CP036343.1, on the reverse strand, counting down.
GTTCAGGGGATGTCATTTCCAATACTCCCCTGGCTGCTTTGGAGGGCACACTGGTCATCAACGGTGAAGCTGGTGTGGACGATAAACTGACGATCGATATGACCGGCATCGATCAAACGACTGATCTCCAGATAATCTTTAATGGAGGGACAGGTGGATTTGATACACTGGAATTAGTCAACGGCAACCTGGACTCCATGGAGTTTCGCTATGTGGATCCCAGTAGCGGAAGCATCAGGCTGAATGGCTCAGGCTCAGATTTCATTTCCTATACCGGTCTGGAGCCGGTTACATCCACTGTTAACGCCACCAACGTGACGCTGACTTATACCGGGGGCGCTGAGATCATCGATATCTCCGATCTGGGCGGCGGGCAGACACGTGTTAATTCTTCTCTCGGAGAAATGACTGACTTTTTCAACCCGACGGGAACACTGACCATCAATGCGGGGACCGGTGCGGATACGATTAATATCAACTCACTCGCTGCCGGCTACACCGCCAACATTATCATCAACGGCGGCGATGCCGCTGACGAGATCAATGTGGATGCTTCTGTTTCACTGGCTGCAGGAAAGACGATCCAGTTTAACGCGGAAGTTGTCGAGTTGACAGGTGACGTGACTGCAGATGCGATTACAGGAACGGCGGCGACTGTGAACATCACAGGTTCTGCTGGTGGCGCCGAGATTCAGGACGCCATTGATCTGGCTGCCTCAGGCGCGACGATTAATATTGCCGCCGGTACTTACAATGAAAATGTGAATGTCGATAAATCAGTGACCCTGGACGGTGCCGGAACTGGCAGCACAATTATTGATAACGGTGGAGTTCTCTTTACCGTGACAGCAGACGATGTTCGTTTCCAGGATATGACTCTGCAGAACGCTTCACAGGGAATCCGTACTTACTTACCAGCGGGCACGATTGACAACCTTCAAGTTAACAATGTGCATTTTGTTGACATGAGCTCGCGCGGGATTGAAATTCATAACGATACCACAATGACCAACATGAATGTCGCTGACAGCCTGTTTCAGAATACGGGGGTTGGAATCCGGTTCTCTTCTTCCGCTGTGGGTAATGGTATCTACATTGATAATACGACTTTTGATACGAACAGCCTAGGGTTTTATCAGGCCAATGATGGCAGTACGGGCTATGTGCGCGATTTACAGGTTACTAATTCCACTTTCAGGAACAGCAGCTTTGCTGCCGTTTATGCTGAGGAAATTCGAGATTCCATTGTTGATGATAATATTTTTGAAAACAATGGAAGAGATTTTTACGTTTACAAAGCATTTACGGCTGCAGGATTTCCAGTCGAGAATCTGCAGATTACCAACAATGATATGACAGACACAGTCAATGCCGCTATTCTGATTTTGGTTTATGGCAGCGGTTTGACTGGCAATGTTGAGATCCGCGGAAATATAATTGACAGTGATGTTAGTAATTTTACTGGCGAATGGGGGAAAATCGATATTCGTCTCGACGCCAGTTTTACTCATGTTCCAGTTAATATTGTTGAAAACTCGGTAACTTTCTCAGGGACCTATTCTGCCGGTGGGACTTCTTTTTACGGTATTAAACTGCGAGGTGCTTCCGACAGTATCAACATCAATCGAAATACACTTGATGGTGGAAATGTCGGTAGTATCGGCGGAGTCCCTCAAAATTCCGGAATCTATGTGCAGACGGATGATTCTACCTATGGTGCCATCTCTGCAACTTCGGTTATCAATGTTTCGAACAACTTCATCACTGGTTTTGATGCTGCCGTCAGTGTGCATGATCCCGTGGGAGCCAGTTTTGGTGGGCTGACTGCAGGTGCCCAGCTGAATATCAATGATAATTCAATTGCCGGTAACGCAGCAGGCATCGCCAGTGGAGCCGGAGCACTTGTGAACGCTTCCAACAACTGGTGGGGCCCCGGAGACGAAGTAACCGTCGAGGGTTTAATGACTGGCGGTGTTGATTTCACTTCTTACCTGGATAGCGGCACAGATACAGATCCTGGGACAGTTGGTTTTCAGGGTGATTTTTCTGTACTGAATGTAACTGATCGAGGCGAGCAGACAGGGTCTGTGGATCGAATCAAGGAAGCATTAGACGCGGTCACCCCCGGCGGAACGATCAATATTACCTCCGGTATTTATCACGAAAATGTGACGGTCGGCCAGGGTATCACACTGAGTGGAACACCTGACATTCGTGGTACTGTCACCGTGACTGATAATGCCCGACTGGCACCCGGCTTCAGTGCCGGAGTCATGCAGACCCAGGATTTGAGCTTTGGAGTTTCCTTCGAACTGGATTCCATAGATTTGGGTGACTTTACGCAGCTTGACGTCGGGCTGAATGAAGACCTGCGTTACGTGGAATCAGTGCAGGGTGAAAACATTCTCTTCTGGAAAAACCCTGCAGGCGAATTGAGACGGGCCACCTATACCTGGGATGGCGCGAACCTGGTTCTGGGAACGATTACAACCGCCACTGGCTTGACGTCCGGCGATCATGCCAGCATTCTGAATCTAGGCGGAGGCGTGTTGGAAGGATACTTCCATTCCGGTACAGGGCCCAGTACGGCAGGCCAGTATCACGCAATCAGCAACGATAGCGGACAGACCTGGATTAATGAAACATTCATTGGCTATCCGTTCCCGACAGCTGGTCTGTCCGATTCGGGTACGACCGGTGGCGGAGGCGTGATTGAGATCAATGGTGAGCGCCGGGTTTACGCACAAAATAATTTTGGCGATATCGTGATGTGGACAGCGCCTGCCGGTTCGAGCGGTCCTTTGACCAATGCCGGTATTTTGATTGATAATCATACTGGTGATTTCCAGAACCAGTCACCCAGCGGCGATGCGATTGCGCTTCCAACCGGAGAGACGCTGTATCTGTATGTGGACGGCGAGGGTTCAGAAAGTTCACTGGGGGCCATCGGGGCTTTGATCCTTGATCAGAGTGGGTTGGGTATCGTCAGCCAGATCGATAACTTTATTTCCGTTTCCGATAGTGCGTTGATTAACGCCGGGCTGACCAGTGTCGATGAAATGACAATCGGGAACCTGCAGATTAACGGTGATACCATTACCGGCGTCCTGATGATCGCCGGTGACAGCGTATCGCATGGTAGCAATGAAGATCTGTTTTATGCTGCGATTACCATCAATCTGACAGCGACTACACCGGCGATTCCCGCTAATGTTGATATTGAAATTGGTGGTAACGTCGCGGGAACGGGGTATGACCAGATCGACGTTCATGGGACGGTGACAATCGGCGAAGGAGCCACATTAAATTTGATTGATGCTTATGGTCCCGGCGATCCTGGCCAGGGGGATCAGTTTGTCATCATCAATAATGACGGCACCGATGCTATAAACGGTACCTTTGCCGGACTGCCAGAAGGTTACGAATTCACGGATTTCCTGGGCAGCGGGCTGAGTGCATTTCTGACCTATGCGGGTGGAAATGGAAACGATGTTGTGATTCATATGGAAGATACGACACCGGAAATCACAGTACCGGACAATGACGCGGCAGACCAGTATACGCTGGAAATCGTGGGTGGGAATTTTGTTCTGAGCGAAACCGGTTCGGGCACAATCATCTCGACATTTCCCGTAGCTGCCATAAACGGTCCGCTGGTAATTATCGGCGAAGATGGTGAAGACGATACACTGACCATTGATCTGGACACTATCGATCATACTACGGACATTCAGATCGAATTCCGAGGCGGAACTGGCGGACATGATACTCTTGTTCTGGAACGCACGGCGGCTGTCAACTCGGTAGGGCATGTCTTTGAGAGTGCCAGTGATGGTAGTATTTTCCTGGATGGGGAATCAGAAGCAACGATCGCCTATACCGGCCTGGAACCCATTGATGACCAGATTGTTGCCACCGATCGTACCTTCAGTTTTACGGGAGCCGGTGAGACCATCACGCTTTCGAATTACGCTACTATTGGTGAATCGCTGATCGGTTCTACCCTGGGAGAATCGGTCAACTTTGTCAATCCCTCAGGAACAGTGACCATTTATACGGAAAATCCGGGAGTAGTTCCGCTGGGGACAGGGGCGGATACAATTAACATCGAAGGTGTCGATGCTGGTTTTACAGCAAATCTGACAGTGGTCGCAGGCATCAATGATACGATCAACACCGGGATCGTGGATATCGGATCGGGAGCTCTCAACCTGACTGCCGGCCAGATCAATGTGAACGGTGATTTCACCACCACGGGCAGTGTGGATATTAACGCCAATGCTTTTGATATTACCTTTGGTGCAGGCGGGTCCATTAATGCCGGTACCAGTGAGATTGACTTAACCGCTACCTTCAATGTGGAATCTGTGAAAGTGACCACAACCACTGAAGTGCGGGTGACTGCCACCGATGGTGGCATCAATAACCTGAATACTACCCTGATCACGGCTGATCGGGTCGCCTTAGATGCTGAAACTGGCATTACTGGAATGAATACCAATGTTAATACTCTGGCTGCCAGCACAATAAGTGGTGGCTTTTCCCTCGACAACACAGGGGCATTGGAAATTGGTACGGTTGATCTTTTGAGTGGGATCACTGCTGCAGCCAGTTCAATCTTCCTGACGACAACTGGTACTCTGCTGGTCAGTGATGCCGTCACTGGGGGAGCAGTCGATCTGAGGTCAAACGATACCATGACGATCTCAGACGATGTGGCTGCATCTACGGGAACTTTGAAGCTGCAAAACAACGGCGGCGATTTCGTGGTCAACAGTCCCGCGCAGATCTCCAATGCCGGTGCCTTTTTGATTGACATTGATTCTGCAGGCGCAGTCACTCTGGACGACGGATCGACCGTGACCAGCCTTGGAACCGGTCTGATCGATATCGTTGCTGATACCAACGTCGCTCTGGCAACGCTGATAACGAGCGGAAATGTGACCGTCACCGCGACAAACGGGGCGATCACTGACAACAATGATGATTCCACAAACAACATCGCTGCGGCGAACGCCACCCTGATTTCCGGTACGGGAACCGGGGACGGTAACGCTCTGGAAACGACGATCGCAGCCCTGGAAGCCAGCAGCGGCGCAGGTTTGGAACTCGATAACACGGGGGCTCTCAACATCGGTTTTGTGGGTGGATTAACGGGGGTCGCGGCAGACGCCGGTCTGACCATCACATCCACGGGCACCATGACGGTGACCGAAAGTGTGACCGGCTCAGGTGGAACGCTGAAGCTGCAAAATACGGCTGGAGATTTCATAGTCAACAGTCCCGCGCTGGTCTCCAATACGGGCGCCTTTTTGATCGACATTGATTCTGCAGGCGCTGTCACTCTGGACGACGGCTCAGGAGTGGCCAGCCTTGGCACTGGTCTGATCGATATTGTTGCTGATACCAACGTCGCTCTGGCAACGCTGATAACGGGAGGCAATGTGACCGTCACCGCGACAAACGGGGCGATCACTGACAACAATGATGATTCCACAAACAATATCGCTGCGGTGAACGCCACCCTGATTTCCGGTACGGGAACCGGGGACGGTAACGCTCTGGAAACGACGATCGCAGCCTTGGAAGCCAGCAGCGGCGCAGGTCTGGAACTCGATAACACGGGGGCTCTCAACATCGGTTTTGGGGGTGCATTAACGGGTGTGACGTCCACCTCTGGTGATGTCGCCATTTCTGCCGGTAGCATCGCTTTGATCGAAACGATTGCAGCGTCATCGGGTAACATCTTGCTGAATGCGACCGGTGGTTCGATTACGGGAACCAGCCTTTTGACGGCGGTCAATGCGGATCTGCGGGCAACCGGTAACGTCGGCGCCCCGGGGACGGAAGTCGAACTGGCCGTGGACGGCCTGGAAGCGCTCGTGACAGGCAGCCTGTACGTCAATGACACTGGCACACTCGACATCGGATTCACCACCGGCAGCACGCTCAACGGCGTGACAGTCGGGGCGGCTTCACGGATTGAGTCTGGCGGCACGATGACTGTGACTGAAGACATCGCCGCCTCTGGTGGCAACCTGCAACTGGAAAATACGGCTGACAATTTTATCTCGGATCTTGCTACGACGATCTCAAATACGGGCGGCTTTTCCATTCAGGTGGACTCTGCCAATGATATCACAGTCAATGGCACCGTGCAGACCGTTGGTGGAGCAATCAGTCTGCTGGCAGACAATGACCTGGTACTGGGGGCAGGTTCTCTTGTTAATACCGCAACAGTCGCTGCCGTTGTGACGTTGACAGCTGATAACGCTGGCCCCGTGGGTGGTGCCTTTACTCAGAATGAGGGAGGCGTTGTCAACGCTTGGGGCGGAGACCTGGATGTGACCGCAACCGGTGATATCCGGCTTGCCGATCTGCAAAGTGCCGGCGGGACGATTACCGTTGATTCAGCGGCCGGAGCAATTCTGGACAACACGGCAGCCGGAAACAATTTAATTACAGCAGACAGCGTGTATCTGGAAGCCGCGACTTCCATCGGGATCGGTGACGATATCGACACTGCTGTTACCACACTCGCTGCACGAGCCTTCGATGGTGAGATCTCGGTCAGAAATTCAGGTGACTTGACGATTGGTACGGTCGGCGCATTCCCCGCGGGTGTGATTGCTACAAGTACCATATCAGCGAATGGAACAGTCACGATTATCGCTGCCAGTCCTCTGACAGTAGCCAGCAATGTGAGTGGCTCCGGGACGGTGACGCTGACCTCAACAGATGCAGGCGGTGCCGGGGATAACCTGACGATCAACGGCGGTGGTGTGCTTGTTGAATCAACCGGCGCTGATGTTATTTTGAACTCTGGCGATGACTTCCTGTTGACCGCCGGCGGCACCGTGCGTGCTTCAACCACCATTGAGATCAATGTCGATCCAATTACTGATGGCACGGGTGCAATCGTAAACCTGCTGGGTGATGTTGATGCAACCCTGACGACTATCAATGGTGGAGATGACGCCGACACGTTCAATATTTTGCCGACAGATAATTCGCCGATTACCGTGAACGGTGGCGCTCCGACCTTCCCCGGTCCTGGTGATGTGCTGAATATGGATTTCAATGGAGTCTCGAATCCCTTATTGACACTGGGAGCCGCTCCCGGATCGGGAACGTTTGACTTCCCATCTGATACCGAACAGACTGTCGATTACACGGAAATCGAAAACGTGAATACCAGCACAGGGACATATCACCTGGTGCTCAATATGGTTACATCCGGTTTCGAGACCACGGGCCTCGCTGATACGCCTGACACGATCGATGCTTCAGTAGATGGAACGGATACCAATCTGCTACTGGATATTAACGGAGGCAACTTCTTCACTGGAGCGGTCGCCGACATCCTGTCCTTTACGGTGCTGGGGTCGGACGACAGCGAGACGTTGAACATCAACGAGAATGCGAATGGTGTTCTGCCATTCTTCCAGGTGGCAGCACCAGCGATTCCTGGTTCCAACGGTTCGCATCTGAATGCATCGATGGACACTTTTCTGGAAGATGTATTCAATCCCAATACATACGATGTGAATGACATTACGATTCACTTTGACGGTGGTTTTGGAATGGCGGCAACAGATGTCGTCAATGTTAACTTCGTAACAGACCATGATGCCGCTTACTTCTCAGATACCGACGATGGACTGGGCAGCGGTAATATTGCTGCTGGCGTCGCCGCCGGATCGGATATCGATCTGGGCCTGTCGTTCGCTCGTCTGGAAGGGGTCGGGATCTTTGGTACGACGACCGGTGGCGGTTTACGCGTGGATGCCTCTTCCACTCCTGATACTGACAATATTACGATTCGTGATTTCGGAGCGGATAATGACGGTGTTTCACAAATTGCCGGTAGCATGCAGTTCACCGATTTATTGTTTGCCGGCTTTAATGATCTGCAGGTCGTTTCCGGAACGGGAGCCGAACTGCTGGATCTGGTTGGTCTGGATTCAACAACCTCACTGACCGATGTCGAATTGGATGCCGACAATGTGGATGGTTCGGATAGCGCGAATGATACGATCCGCGTGCGGTCTACTCCTGCGGGAACAGTGACCAATGTCACATTACGGGGCGGAGAGGGTAACGATTTATTCCAGATTTTTGATGCTGGAAATACTGTTGATAATATTAACGCTGCCATCCAGGTCTTTGGTGAAGGATTCGGTGATACAGATATCGACACACTGACGCTGATTGACTCCGGTGATGTTACTGGTGATGATGATTTTGAAGTAACATCCACCACAATCGAAGGAATCAACAGTGCTCCGGGCACCGATGTGACCTATACGGACATTGATAATCTGAACGTAACGGCATCCGCCGGCGATGATACCATCGATGTGAATCTGGGAGATGTAGAGGACCTGAATAACGTCACCATTAGCGGGTATCAGGGGCGCGATGACTTCTTCCTGAAGAATGACACCCCTGTTGGTGTAAATACCACCCTGTTGGGGCAAAACGGGAATGACGAATTTATCTTTGAAAGCAACTTCAAGTTGCGAGGGTTTATTAACGGCGGTAACGGAAATGATACGCTTGATTACAGCAGCTACGATCCGATTGTGAATGTGGTTCTGACCGACCTGGGTAGTTCCGATGGATTCCGTGGACGTGAAGATAATGGCAGTATTTTGGGAACTGGTACCGCCGGCCTTGGCTTTAACAACATTGATGATCTGATCGGTACCGATGGCAGTGATACCTTGCAGGGACCAAACTTGAACAATTACTGGGGGATCACAGCTACCGATAAAGGCTTTATCATCGCTGATCGAACCAACCTGAACAGTGGTCGTCCGACGACCGGTGCAGATGGAACTGCCAGCGGAGCGGAAGAACGTTTGGATTTCACAGATTTTGAGAACCTGGTTGGTGGTACGCGAGATGACCGCTTTGACCTGTCTGACGGAGATGGCCTGACCGGTACTTTGAACGGTGGCAGCGGAAATGACAGCCTGGATTACCGAAACTACTCCACAGGTATCACAGTCAACCTGTTTGCCGGAACTGCTACCAATATTGGTGGTGGTCTGGTCGCAGGAGCCGGTGGTGGTGATGACGACAACAGCATCGAAAACGTATTTGGTGGTAACGGCGACGATAACATCACCGGCGACAATGATAATAACATTCTGGGAGACGGTCTCGGCAGCGACAACCTGGACGGCGGTGGCTTTGGAGCTGGCGGTGGCACAGGTGCGGGTGGCAGCGGAAATGGTGGTAACGATGTATTCCTGATCGAACCCGGAGCCGCCGGTAGTGCAGATGTGATTACCGACATTCACGGTAACGACACGATTGATTTCCGCTTTGCCAGTGCCGGTATCACGTTTGATGTGGATCTTCTGAACGTGGCTCAGACTGTCTTTGGCAGCAGTACTGTTACACTACAACAGATTATACCTGAGCAGCCTGTCACGAACCCGAGTTTCATGGAGAATGTGGTTGGCAGCCAGCAGAATGATACTATCTACATCGACCCACTGTCTCAGGATGGGAATGACCCGATTGACGGGCCTCCTGTTCTGCGTTCTGCTGATGGCCTGGGGGGCAATGACTTCCTGGACTTCGACTCTAAAGGGCAGGCTGTCATCGATACCGGCTTCTCTCTGACTGCAGACGGTGTGGGAACAGTTCAGTACCTCAACTTCGAAAATATAACACCTTTTGAAGATAATCCCGCAGTCATCGTAGATAATGGTGACCCTGGATTCACATTCACCGGCGACTGGCCTTACTTCACTCTTCAAAACACATATCTTACCACTGGTATGGGCTTTGAAGATGATATTTATTTTGTTGACGCTCAAACTCAATTTAGTACCGATCTCGCTCAAGCTTACTGGGAATTCATTGGTCTGACTCCTGGTCAATATCGTGTTTCAGCCACCTGGCCAGTTTCCTCGAATCCGTCAACAGTGCAGGCTGCGGCAACAGATGCTCCGTATACCATCTATGACGGAACTCAGGCAGAAATCGGTTCTACAGCTATTGATCGCGGAACATTTGATCGGAATCAGCAGTTGGCACCGGATGATTATTCAGCCGATGGCACTACCTGGGAAATTCTAGGTACTGTTGATGTGAGCAGCAGAACGTTGACCGTGATGCTGACCAACCTTGCCGATGGATTTATTACCGCGGATGCGATCCGGATTGAACGTGTTTCTACCGGAGCCGAGATTGAACTTGTTGATGTCACTGATGTCCTGGCGCCTCCGGCACTGATTGTCGACGGTCATCCAGACGGGATTCAGTTTGGTCCTACAGAACTGCTGACAGATGCAGTGCGGACATTTGAAATCAGAAATACGAGCTTAACCACGCCACTGAATATCAGTAATCTGGTGGTTCCCACTGGATATAGTGTGTCGGGATTCCCAGCTTCAGTCGTCGCCAACAGTGCTGTCACTTTTACGATTACCATGGGATCCAACACCTTCGGTGACCGTTCCGGTATCTTCTCCTTCACTACAAATGATGTGGATGAATTGACCTACAATATTCTGCTGGATGGTCAGGTTTCAAATGTTGTCATCATCGACGATGGGGATGCGGACTTCTCGGCAACGACCGGTTTTGAATCCTTTGACACCCGGGTGAATGAAGGTTCTTACGGTTACGAAGGGGATGTGACGGGGGCTGTTCCCAATGGTCCTGGTAGTACACCAGCGCCTCCAACGGAAACGGCGACCTGGACCTTTTCAGGACTGGCTAATGGAAACTATCGGGTTTCTACTACCTGGTCTCAGCTTTACAATCGTGTGACAGATGCTCCTTACTCACTGAATGGTGGTTCGACTATTACGGTAGATCAGAGTGTGGCCCCTTCCAGCTTCATTGAAGATGGTACTGCCTGGTTTGATCTGAGCAGTTCATTCACTGTCAGTGGGGGGGAACTGATAGTCACATTGACGAACGAAGCCAGCAATTTTATTCGCGATCACTGGACACTGGCAAATGGTGTGATTGCGGATGCTGTTCGTATTGAATATCTACCCGAACCCGATCTGGAAATCACAGTCGATGGTGGCACGGTCGTGGATGATGACACTGGTGTTGTAGACTTCGGCAGTACGATACCTGGTATTCCTGTGATTAAAGAATTTACCATTACCAACCTGTCTGCGGAAGAAGTGGATGTGACAGGTCTGATTGATTTTCCACCTGGATTCAGTATTGATCCTGACTCACCATTTGGAACGAATACGACTCCGTACACGCTTGCCGCCAATGGCAGCCCAGGTGACACTGTTGTCTTCCGAATTCAGTTTGACGGAGGCACTAACGGTACCTCATTTGGTAAGGTTTCCTTCACCACCGGAGATCCTGACGAGAACCCATACAACTTTACGGTTCGTGGAGAAGCAGGTCCGGCGACTGTGGAAATTACTGATCCCAATCCCACTTTCTCCACGGTTGGAACCTGGGAAGACTATACTCCAGGAAATGTTGGAGATCCTCTGTTCCTGTTTGCTGGTGAAGAGTTCCAGACAGGTACTGGTAGCAATACTGCGACCTGGAACTTTGATGTGGAACCAGGCCGTTACCAGGTCGTCGCCCACTGGAATGTCAACTCTGATGTGACCATGAACGGGTTGGGAGCCGCCACAAATGCTCCTTACACAATCTCTGGCGGTGCGAGTCCCGTTACCGTCTTGGTGAATCAACAGACCAGTGCCAATGACTTCCTGGATGATGGGACTTACTGGGAATACATCGGCGATCCTGTTGTCATTACTGGTAATACATTGTCTGTAATGTTAAGCGATCTGGCTGACGGTGTGGTCTATGCTGATGAAGTACGCATCTATCGCGTTGTTGATCCTGTGATCAAAGTCGAGGTGGATGGGGGTACGGTTGAAGATAGTGGCTCGGTCGAATTTGATGATACGATCGTGGGAGCTCCTGTCATTAAAACTTTCACTGTGACCAATTATGGTGAACGAAATATGGCACTCGGCTCGTTCGCTACTCTTCCCGCTGGCTTTAGTATGGTCAGTGGGTTTGGAACGAACAATCTGGCACCTGGTGCTTCAACCACGTTCACACTGCGGATGGATGCCACCGGAGTGGGAAGCTTCGAAGGGATGATTTCCTTCGACGTCGATACTTCCGATTCGAATCCGTTTAACTTTACTGTTTCCGGATCAGCAGCGGAAACCATGATTATCGACAACGGAGAACTGGGTTACAATACCACTGGTGACTGGATTACACGCTCAGCCACTACGATCTACGATTATTACGAAAATGATCAGGATGAATTACCAAGTGACAATGTGGCTAGTACGAATACGGCTACTTGGAATTTCACTAATCTGGCAGCAGGTACCTATAGTATCGCTTCACACTGGGCCGCCCACAGTGGTCTGAGTTCCAATGCTCAATTTGTGATTTCAGGAATTCTGGGTGGTGATATCACCGTTTCCCTGGATCAGCGTTTTGCTGCCAATGACTTTAATGATACTGAGGGCGTGAACTGGGAAACACTCGGAACCTTCCAGGTTGCTGCTGGTGGTGATTTCACGATTACCTTACTGGATAATGGTATTTCCGGACATCTGGCTGCCGATGCGATGCGTCTGGCTAAAGTGTTACCTGGTAGTGTCGCTCCGGAAATCGAAGTACAGGCAGGTGCGGTTAACCTGGTTGATGGTGTGAGCAGTATCGATATGGGAACCGCCTTCTATGGAGAATCTCTGTTCCAGACCTTCACGGTTACGAATACGGGAACCGATACACTCAATCTGAGTGCAATCATCCCACCCGCTGCCGCTGGTTACAGTATTTCCACACCGCTTGGAACAACCACCTTATATGCCGGTCAATCAACGACGTTTGAACTCGAATTTAACAACACAACACTTGCTGGCGGCGTATTCAGCGGGACACTTACCATCCCCAATGATGATAGTGACGAAGACCCATTCACGATTGATCTTTCTGCCACGATGACGACAGCACTGATTGTGGACGACGGCGATGCCGGTTTCAGCGTCACAGGCGACTTCTACGGGACAGGCTGGCTGACCTACTTCCAGGGTGATACCCGGCAGTTGAATACCGGTGATAGCGGAACAGCAACGTGGGACTTCAGCGGTCTGAATCCTGGTGACAACTATGTTGTATACGCTACCTGGTCTAAACATGGCAGTCTTGCCACGAATGCGGAATACTCGATTAACGGTTCTGGTCCAATTGTGGTCAATCAGCGTCTGGCCCCCAATGACCTGAACAGTGATGGGGCGAACTGGGAGGTTTTGGGGACTGTGAGTGTCACAGCCGGTGGTTTGATTTCTGTTGAACTGACCGACAATGCTGCTAATGGAAGAATTCGAGCCGATGCCATTCGCATCGAACGTACCGGTCCACTGATGGCAGCAGCGGGGGCCAGCAGTTCGAATGCCGCCGCGATTACTCAATCTGATCTGGATTCGGTTCGCGACGCTGCGTTGAGCTACTGGAAAGCGACTGGGTTAAGTGAAACTCAGGTCAGTCTGCTGGAGTCCGTCAGTTTTGTTCTGACTGATCTGCCTGACGCGATGCTCGGGGCAGCAACCACTACCACAATTCTGATCGACGTCAACGCCGCTGGCTATGGCTGGTTTGTGGATGACACTCCATTCGACAATAGTGAATTCAGTCTGGATGCGAATGGTGATCTGGTTGCCGGGTCCGGCAGTGCCGCCTTTGGTCAAATGGATCTGTTGACCGTTATGCTACATGAAATGGGGCACACTCTGGGATACGATCATGCCGATGATAGTGACTTGCTGATGAGTGATGCTTTGGATGCCTCAGAACGCCATCTGCCTGAAATCGATGATTTCTTCAGCGGTGTGGCAGACGGGGATAATCCTCTGTTGGACTAATCCGGTGGTTTAATACCGGTAGTTTAATATTGACTGACAGTCCTCGAAAACTTCTGGTTTTCGGGGGCTGTTTTTTTAGACGGTGTCCAGTTTTACTGTAGTGTCTCCAGGGGCATTTGAGCCGAGTATAATAGATTGAGAGATGCTATGGTTAAATGTGATGCGCTCTGGTTACCGTTTTAATATTGAACAGGGGCTACTAAGTTTAAAGGGGCGCAGGTATTTGAGTCATTCAGCGAGACGACTGCCTTGGAAATCCAGTAGTCTCTGAAAAGCAGCCTTGCTCCGTCTGGTGTTGATGGAAGCTGACTTAGTCAGTCTCGGCAGTCAAGAGTTGGCGGAAATTGGTGCCGAGGATCAGACTTTTATCTGCTTCGGATATCTGCGCTGCGGTAACCTTACATAGCTCAGTACCCAGAGAACGCGAAGGCAGGTGGCTACCGAAGATGATTCGATTGGCGCCCAGCTCACGCACTGCCATTTCAATGAAGCCGGCGGTGGGGTCAAAGCCAGATGTTTCCACAAGGATATTCTCCGAATCGCGCACTGCGCGAATGCCACGCTCCCACTCGCCGCCAGAATGAGCGCAGATGAATTTCTGTTGCGGGAATCGTTTTGCCAGTACTGCCAGTTCGGTGGGGGTCGACATTCCCGGGCTCTTCTTGCCTCCCGTAATGAACCAGGTATGCTGCATGATCACCCCGTTCAATTCCGCAATCCGCTCAATGAGGGGATCAAAATTGCGATGCGTGCAAGTGAGTGCCGCCGGTCCACCTCCGGGAAAATAGACGCCGCGCATGGGACCGTCTTGCAGCCAGCGATTGAGCGCCTCCAGCGAAGCGGTCACATTGTTGGCGTTGAGTTGAATCATTCCCAGCAGCAGGTCAGGCCAGCGTTTCAGCGGTTTTTCAATAATTTCCGGATGCGATTTCAATTTCTGTTCCAGTTCACGGTCCGTGGTCGTACCGATGCCCACATGCGGGAAGTAGCAGAGTTTTTCAAACTTCCCGATATTGATAGCCGGCATCGCCCGTTCAATTTCTGCAATCAGGCTACTGCTGCCATCGCGACCTGGATGAGAATGTGCGGGTGTGAAGTACGAATCCCAGATGCGGTAGCCTTCCAGCACTTCATTGCCAGGCAGACCAGCTGCCAGGCGCGGGGGAGTCGTTTTTTTTGAATCCTGTGTTTTGACTTTGATCTTTACCGCAGAATCCTGGTTCGGTTTGCTGGCAGACAGGAATTGCGTCGCATTGTCTGTCAATACGGATCTCAGATCTGCAGAATCGAGAATAGAAGATTCATAGACGCGAACCAAAGCCGCCTCGGGAATCAGAAACGGGGCATGTGAACCGAACAGGACACGTCCTGCAGGAAGTCGCTCCACGAAAGAAGGTACGCCGTCGGTACTTTCCACGCGGGCTGTGTCAAAAAATATACCTGGTGCCTGGCTGAGTTTGTTGATCAGATCCGGACGGGCTTTCGTATTAAGAAGCTGCAATCTGAGTCCGGGGACTTTCGCAGCCAGATCCGGGAGCGGTGTGAGGTCGACATCAGGAACCTGCAGCGATTGATGTTGAGTGCGGATGTCTTCGAGAGACGCGGCCAGCTGAACGAACAGACCTGCAGTGGTGGCCTGTTTCAATAGTGCCAGCAGACGTGGATCTGTGAGCGTATAGCCGTGGTAGTTGGGATGCAGGCGGATGCCGGGTATCTGATGTTTTTGAATGCATTGCTGCAGGTCGTGTTCCCAGCCAGGCAGCGAGGGGTTGATAGTTCCAATGGGGGTCAACTGTGGGAAATCTCTGCATTCGTCAGTCAGTCGCTGATTTACAGATGTGATATCACGATGCAGAATTCCCTCATAACTGCCCGCCCAGGCTTGTTCTATGCCTAGAGCTTGAAGTTTTTTGACCAGTGTTTGTGTGCCGTCGAGCGGAACTCGACGAAAAGGCCACTGAAACAGGCTGACGTTGGTATCAATAATTTTGAGAACGGGGGGCTGGTTCTCTGCAGACAAGGTGGATTTGATTCGCACTGAAGCTGTAAGACTAACGGCGCTTGCTATCGTCAGAAACTCACGTCGGTTGAATTCACAATCCGGAGAGTTCAACTGAAGATCTCCTTGACCACGCGGGGTGGATTGACACCGGTCAAACGTTCTTCGAGTCCACTGCGGGTGTAAAAGAGTTCCTGGTGATGGAGTCCCAGCTGGTGAAGGATTGTGGCGTGGAAGTCGTGGACACTGACGGGGTTTTCGACAACGCTGTGCCCAAATTCATCTGTAACCCCGTAGGTGGTGCCCCCTTTAATCCCGCCGCCCGCCATCCAGGATGTGAAAGCCTGCATGTTATGATCACGGCCTGAGAAGCCGTTAGCGGATTTCTGTGTTGTGGGAGTGCGTCCAAATTCGCCGCCCCAGATTACCAGAGTGGAGTCGAGCAGGCCCCGTTGTTTAAGATCGCGGAGCAGGCCGGCGACTGGTTTGTCGGTTCGCTGACACATGGCGCGGTGATTGGCGGCCAGGTCGGCGTGGCTGTCCCAGGGTTGTTCTTCGAGGAAGATCTGGACGAAACGGACTCCCCGTTCAACCAGTCTGCGGGCGAGCAGACAGCGTTTGCCGTACGAGTCGGTTTCCTGCGCGCCGATGCCGTAGTCTGTCAGCGTGTGTTTTGTTTCACTCGAGAGGTCAAGGGCTTCCGTGGCGGACATCTGCATGCGTGCGGCAAGGCTGTACGATTCGATCCGGGCATCAAGCAGGGGGTAATGGGGGCGTTTTTCACGGTGAATGGAATCGAGCTGATTGAGCAGTTTGCGTGCGGACTCGGTGACAGCCGAGGGTTGGTCGTATTGTGGTTTGAGATTCAGAATGGGTGAACCGGTGGGGCGCAGACGGGTTCCCTGGTACGTGGGGGGCAGAAAGCCGGATGTCCAGTTGCGTGTGCCGTTTTTGGGAGCGCCCAGTGGATCGGTGAGTACAACGTATGCGGGCAGGTTCTGGTTTTCGGTTCCCAGGCCATACACGGTCCAAGAGCCCAGTGTAGGGTAGCCCATGAACAGGCGGCCGCTGTGAATTTTATACAGGGCATTGTCGTGATTAGGGTGATCGGTCCACATGGAGTTGATCAGGCAAAGTTCATCTGTCATCTTTGCCGTTTCGGGAAGGACGTCGGCCATCCACATGCCCGATTCCCCGTGTCGGGCGAACTTGTACTGGCCGCCCAGCATTTCGCCGATACTGGTGGTATTCGAATTTCCCAGATCTTCAATGTTGCCCGGGAATGGCTTGCCGTCCATCTTGTTCAGAACCGGTTTGGGGTCGAACAGATCCATCTGGCTCGGTCCGCCATTCATAAACAGCTGAATGACCGAAGTTGCTGCAGGAGGATGGTGGGGTTGTTTGGGTTTGAGGTCGTATTGCTGCGGTGCGTGTGGGGCATCATTCGCCAGGGCTGCGGTGCCCCCAAAGAAATCCTGGCATAACAGATGTGTCAGCGCGGCGCCCATGACGCCATCGCTGGTGCGGGCAA
Source organism: Gimesia algae (assembly GCF_007746795.1). Classification (NCBI taxonomy): domain Bacteria; kingdom Pseudomonadati; phylum Planctomycetota; class Planctomycetia; order Planctomycetales; family Planctomycetaceae; genus Gimesia; species Gimesia algae. The sequence goes on along the minus strand of NZ_CP036343.1, from coordinate 2,227,057 downwards.
AAAAGTCTCGACGGGTGGAAAGTGGTTCAGGCTGGCTGTTCATATTCATCAGTCAATGTATAGAAACGCGGCAGAGTTTAGAATCGTATGACAATAGGTGTCCAGAGCGGCTTCCGGGTTTTCCTGCCAGTGGGATTCCAGTTCCTGCAGAGTGGCTTGTCCCAGTTGACGTTCCTCCTTGCCGGGGAAGCGGCTGAGGGCCAATTGGTAGACCAGATCAATTTGTGCACCCCGGTCCGATTTCTGATCATCGGGCAGCAGGTTGCGAACCCGGCTGGCGAAGGCATGAGAAAGAGAATGCACGCGTTCGTTATTTAAGAGCATCAGGGATTGAGGTGAAACAGTAGAAACATTGCGTGAGACACAGTTGGGACCCATTTCCGGGTAATCAAAGGTATCCAACATCGTTGGTATCTGGGTACGACGATACTGCAGATAGACACTGCGACGCCAGCCACCTTTGCTGGTCACGTTAGCACTGACAAGTCCGTTGCGATCGACGGTGACTGAGTCAGGAGGGCCGCCGGTGGTGGAATCGAGTTTACCGGACACGGCAAGGATCGAGTCACGCAAGGCTTCGGCGTTCATTCTGCGGAGCGGCATGTGAGAGAGCAGTCGGTTCTGTGGATCATGTTGTTGAATCGCGGGTGTAATGTGGCTGGATTGTTTGTAAGTACGCGAATTCAGCATCAGGCGATGCATGTCTTTGATGCTCCAGTCCTGTTCGACAAACCGGACAGCCAGCCAGTCGAGCAGTTCCGGATGAGAGGGACGTTCCCCTTTGACGCCGAAGTTCTCGAGTGTTTTGACCAGGCCTGTTCCGAAATGGTGGTACCAGATTCGATTGACCATCACCCGTGCAGTGAGGGGCTGATCGTCGGCAGTCAGCCATTGGGCTAATGCCAGCCTTCTGCCGGTTTTCGGGGTTCCTTCCGGGAAAGGAGGTTTGACAGAGAACGGAGTACGTCCATCTGTGAGGACGGAAGGGACGCCGGGACCGACCTGATGGCCAGGTTGATCGTGTTCTCCTCGCAGCAGGATATAGGTGGGGGAAGGTTCACCGCGATCCCAGAGGGCACGGATTGTGTGCGGTGGTTCCATCTGCTGCTGCACTTCGCTCATCTGTTGTTCGATGGAGGCCACGTTCTGCAGTGCCTGCTGTACCGATTCCGAGAATTCCGACTCGGGCATGGTTTCCGCGATTCTTAATTTCTCGACCAGAATCCGCTGACGTTGCGTGCGGGTGTTATCGGCGATTTTTAAGGCCTGCAGGGTTTCCTGCTGTTCCTCTGCAGGTTGGTCCGGATAAAACTGACGGAGCATGGCGACCTGTTGTGCGGCGATTGCTTTTTTGTAACTCTTTTCAAGTTTACTCAGTCTCTTTTTGAGCAACGGGTTGGTTTGTTTGACGCGGCTCTGCTGTTCGGGAGTGCCCAGTTCCAGGGAACGGTTCTTAAAGGAGAGCCAGTCGTATTCATCAAGGGCGCCCTGGAAGATTGCTTTGAAGCGATAATAATCACGATGCGGCAGTGGATCGTATTTGTGTGAATGACAGCGGGCGCATTCCAGCGTTAACCCCATGACCGAAGAGCCCATCACATTGATGGCATCATAGACTACACCCAGGCGTTCGGGCACAAAATTCATCGTACGGGAACCGGTCTGGTCAATACCCATCCGCAGGAAACCGGTGGCGACGAGATTGTCGACGATTTCTTCAGTGATCACCGGCGCGTTTTCATAGTCGGTTAGTTCATCCCCGGCGATCTGTTCCAGCAGAAAGCGATCGTAGGGTTTATCGTTATTGAAAGCGTCGATGACATAATCACGATATTTCCAGGCGACGGCACGCAGGGGGTCGGAAGAGACGCCCCCTTCGGAGTCAGCGTAACCGGCGAGGTCCAGCCAGTAGCGTCCCCAGCGTTCGCCGTACCGGGGGGAAGCGAGCAGGTGTTCGACCATGGATGCATACCAGTTCGCATCGTCAGTATTGCGCCACTGTTTCCACTCTTCGAGTGTGGGGGGGAGGCCAGTCAGATCCAGGTAAACACGACGGATGAGAGTGTCACGGCTGGCTGCGGGAGAGAATTCCAGTTCGTGCGCCTGCAGTTGTTTGAGAATCAGTTGATCAATCGATTTGATCTCAGGCTTTGCCCGCGGTGCTTGAAACGCCCAGTGCTGTCGGTCTTCCTCGGTAACGAGGGGATCCGGTTGCAAACCGACGACTTCCGGTTCCGGATCGACAATCGGTGCTTTGGCAGCGATCCATTCACGCAGTGTTTCGACTTCAGACTGGGGGGGGCGCTTGACAAAAAACTTCAGCAGCTGTTCCTGAGGGGGACAGGCATGGCTTTCAACGCGCTTGATCATCAGGCTTTCATCCGGATTGCCTGCGAGAAACGCCGGGCCCTGTTTGCCTCCTTTAAGCATGCTGGCAGGAGTCCGCAGATCAAGGCCGCCCCGCTGCAGTCGTGCGCCATGACAGGCGGTACAGCGGAGCAGGACGATGGGCAGGACATCGTGTTGTGTGATCTGTTTTTCTTCAGGCTGATGGGGCTTTTCAGATTTGGCGCCGGTGGCGATCCACTTGTGGATCAGGTTGCGTTCTGCTTCCGTCAGTTGTGGCTGTCCCTCAGGTGGCATGTCGCCTCCGTCGACCAGAATCCAGAGCATGCTGTCATCGACTGTTTCTGCGATGGCAGACTCACCTGATTCTCCTCCACGATGTACGCCGGTAATATTTGAGAGATCAAGTCCGCCTTTGCGAACTTTGTCGCTATGACATTTGCCACATTTTGCAGCGAGAACCGGCTGAATCTCTTTTTCAAAGAGGAGCGGTTTTTCTGCGGCTTGAATTGTTCCAAAAGGGCCTGGAACAAATACAACAACAAGCAGAGGAATTAGAAATCGTATGAGCATCATAGGTAACGCTGGCAGGTAGGTATGAGGAACGCAGGTGTTGTTCTCTCCATACTAAGCGATGCGGACAGGGCATACAAGACAAAAAACAGCTGAAACGGGTCTTGGAAATGGTCTGACGATGGAATTCCTATTGAAGAAACTGGGCGGATTATCAGGGTAATCCAGATCAGGGTTCCATGGACGAGGAGTCTGGTTTGCGGTAGTTTGAAGAGTTTGAGTTACATCACAGGTCGCTGAAATTATGATTCGAGAGGACCAAAGTCATATGTTGAGTTCGTCAAAAACAGTTCGCTGGGGAGTAATTGGTCTGGGGTGGTTTGGCGAAGTTCATGCTGACAACCTGTCGGAGATGCCGGGAATTGAACTGGCGGGGTTGTGTACCCGACGTCCTGAACGCCTGACTGAAATAGGGGATCGACTGGAAGTCAAGCGGCGGTATACTGACTATCGTGAACTGCTGGCTGATCCTGAAGTCGATGTGGTCAGTATCACCACTCACATTAACGATCATCGCGAGATTGCCATTGAAGCACTCCGCAGCGGGAAACATGTTCTGCTGGAAAAACCGATGGCGCCGACGGTGGCTGACTGTGAACAGATTGTTGCTGCAGCCAAAGACGCTGCTGGATTTTTCATGGTGGGGCATATCTGTCGCTTTGATCCGCGCGTGACACTGGCGAAACAGGCGATTGAAGAAGGACGAATCGGTGACATTATCTCCATGCATGCGCGGCGGAATCTGTCGAAAGCGATCGGTGAGACAGTGCTCGATGACATTTCCGCTTTGATGGGGGATGGAATTCATGATGCGGATCTGATGCTCTGGTTCAGTGATGCGAACGTTTCCACTGTGTATGCGCAGGAAGTCCATCCCGGTAAAAATAAATATCCCGATGGAGGCTGGTCGATTGCAAGACTTGATAACGGTGCTGTCGCCGTGGTCGAGTCGGTCTGGCATCTGCCGGAATCGACGCCTTATACGATCGACGCGCGGATGGAAATCATTGGCACGCAAGGTGCGATCTATATCAACTGTGGCGAAGCGGGCTTGACGATTCATGATGCGGAAGGAGTGAAGATGCCTGACACGATGTACTGGCCTCGTCCGTTCGGCCGCTATCTGGGAGTGCTGCAGGAAGAGCTGCGGTATTTCGCGGATTGTGTACGGACAGGGGAACCTCCCGCGCGGATTACTCCCCGGGAATCTCAAGCCGCTGTCGCCTGGATGGCAGCGGCAACCGAGTCTGCCCGGACGGGTACTGTCATTTCTTTTTAATGTGGTCAATCATTCCGGATGCGTGTATTTACCTGTTTTACTGCAGAGTCGTGCCTTTTCAGAGCTGAAAGTCCGGTTTCATGTGACGAGAACTGGCGTCAGGTGTGGCAACGATAATCCTTGCGAAGCGTCTGGATCCTTGTACAATTAAGTATTGCTTTATGTGTCTGCATGTATAAATGAAGGGGCTACCCGACTATCCCATCATAGTCAAAAAATGATTCTGCCTGATATTCTCTCCACACTTTCCCGCCTTGCTGATTAGGGATGATATTAATGATTCGCTATTGTCTGCTCTCACTCCTGGGAATCATCACTCTGTTTCAACCTGCGTTTGCTGTTGAAGCCATCAAGCCTGCAGAACCGAGTCGGGAAGGGATTCAGTTTTTCGAATCCAAAATCAGACCGGTCTTGGTGAATGAGTGTTATGAATGTCATTCCCTGGACGCAAAGAAGAATAATAAGCTGGAAGGTAAACTGCTGCTGGATTCGGGTCCGGCGATGCTGAAAGGGGGCGACACCGGTGCCTCAATCGTTCCCGGTGATCCTAAACAGAGTCTCTTGATGGCGGCGATTCGGCATGAATCGTTTGAGATGCCTCCGAAAAACAAATTGTCGGACCAGGTAATCGCCGACTTTGAGAAATGGATTCAGATGGGGGCACCCGATCCCCGCGATGGCAAGGTACCTGAATTAAAAACTGAGAAGATTGATATTGAACAAGGGCGTCAGTTCTGGTCATTTCAACCGCTCAATCAGTCGCCCCCTCCGGTTCCCCAGAACAAAACCTGGGGAACGAATCCGATCGATCAGTATATTCTGGCGAAGCAGGAAGCCGCGGGAATTACTCCCAACAAAATGGCAGGTCGAGAAACCTTAATCCGCCGCGTCTTCTTCGATCTGTGGGGACTGCCTCCCGAACCTGCGGATGTGGAATCGTTCGTGAACGATCCGGCTCCCGATGCGTATGAGAAGCTGATAGACCGTCTGCTGGCTGGCCCGCATTATGGGGAACGTTGGGCCCGGCACTGGCTGGATCTGGCCCGGTTTGCTGAGAGTAACGGATATGCCTTTGATCGAGATCGACCTGCAGCGTATCACTTTCGCGATTTCGTAATCAAAGCACTTAACGAAGATATGCCCTATGATCATTTCGTCCGGCTGCAGATTGCCGGTGATCAACTGGGGCCGATAGATTATATGTCTCAGGCGGCGACCGGCTTTCTGGCAGCAGGGCCGTTCACTTCACAACAGACTCAAAAAGAACGGGAACGCAGTCGCTACGAACAGCTGGACGATATTATCCACACAGTAGGTACGACGACATTGGGGTTAACGTTTGGATGTGCGCGTTGCCACGATCATAAATTCGATCCGATCTCCAGTCACGACTATTACCGGATGGTCGCTGCGTTTGCGGAAACCGGGTTCCAGGATTATCAGCATGACCTGCATCCTGAAAAATATCAGAAAGAGAAAGCGGCTTTTGATATAAAGCATCAGCCGTTTATTGATGCGCGTTTAAAATACGAGAAAGAAAAATTGCCGGCCCAACTGGCAGTCTGGTTGGAGAATCGACCGACTGAGACCATTCAACCTGAGCTCAGTGACTGGCATGTCATTGGTCCATTTTCCGCTGACAACTTCAATCAGGCATTCAGTAAAAAAAATGCGCTCGAAAAGAAAGTTGATCTGACTCAGACTTATTTGAAAGGAAAGTTGAAGTGGATACACCAGCCGGAATGGAAGGATGGCGTTGTTCACAATACGCTGACGGGCGAGAACTCTGCGAATTATCTGTTTCGAACGATTGAAGTACCGACGGCTGGTCCTCTGGATATTTCACTGGGCCGCGACGATGCGATTCAGGTCTGGCTGAATGGCAAGTCGGTTCTATCGAAAAAAGTGATGGGGGCAGCCGCCGCGGATCAGGACAAGGTCAAGCTGGCGCTCAAAGCCGGTAAGAATGAACTGCTGGTCAAAATTGTGAATGCGACGGGGCCTTCCGGATTTTATTTCAAAGCCAGGGAGACGACTCCCCCGGACAACGTTCAGAAAATCCTGGCACTGCCGGCAGCTGAGCGTAACGAAAAACAGCAGCAGGTGTTGCTGAAGTGGTATGCGCCTTATGATGAAGGTTGGGCTGAGCTGAATGACGCCGAGCAGGAAAATATGCAGCAGCATCCCAAACGGGATCTGATGCCGGTCTTTGCGGCACGTAAAGGGGGGGCAACTTATAATTTCGGTTCCGATACACGCAAGGTGTATTATCTGGTGCGGGGAAATTCCAACCGCAAGGATGGTCTGGCGGAACCTGGATTTCTACAGGTGCTGATGACCGGTGAAGCGCAGGAAAAACAGTGGTTGTTTGCGGATGACCAAAAAGAAAAACCAATTCATCCTCGGGTTGCTTTTGCAGACTGGCTGACCGATACCAGTCATGGCGCAGGACATCTACTGGCACGCGTGATGGTCAATCGGATGTGGCATCATCATTTTGGTCGTGGCATTGTCGAGACACCCAGTGATTTTGGCACCCAGGGTTTTCGGCCTACTCATCCCGCACTGCTGGATTACCTGGCAACTCAGTTGGTCGAGAACAACTGGAATCTGAAGCCGATTCACAAGCTGATGATGCAGAGTTCCGTGTATCGTGAATCGGGGGCAACCAATGCCAGTGGAATGGAGCATGATCCGGAAAATCATCTGTGGTGGAGACGACCGGCGCTGCGGATGGACGCGGAAGTGATTCGTGATCACCTGCTGGCCGTGAGTGGCACGCTTGACCCTAAAATGTTCGGACCGGGAACATTGAAGCAGGAAGACAAGCGGCGGAGTGTTTATCTGACTGTCAAACGCGACAAACTGATTCCGATCCTGCAACTGTTTGATGCACCGGATGCAATCCAGAGCATCGGCAAACGCAATGTGACGACTGTGCCTCCGCAGGCGCTGGCGATGATGAACTCACCCTTTATTCGGAAGCTGGCAGAAGATTTTGCTAAACGGGTTCGTCAGGATGATACCAAAAAACTTGAGCAGCTCGTTGACGAAGTCTATGTGATTGCGTTGTCCCGAAAACCACGTGCGGAAGAACAGCAGAAAATGCTGGAATTCATTCACTACCAGACCGAATCGTATGGCAAGAATCCAGAGGCAACTGCGCTGGCGATGGCTGATTTCTGTCAGCTGATATTCTGTATGAATGAATTTATCTTTGTTGACTGATCCTGAAAGATTTATCCTTAATCGATACACAGGAAATATAACGCTATGAGACGAAAAAATAAATTCCCGTCAGGCAGCGCGTTTCATTTTGAAGCACGCAGAGCATTTCTGAAGAATGCCGGTTCCGGATTTGGCAGCCTGGCGTTGACAGGGCTGCTGTCAGAGCAGGGGATTCTCAAGTCGGCAGGGGCAGAAGAAGAGGAAGGTCTGGAAGCGCGCAAACCGCATTTTGTTCCCAAAGCAAAATCGATTATCTGGTTGTTTATGCCAGGCAGTCCGTCCCAGGTCGATACGTTTGATTATAAGCCGATGCTGCAGAAAAAGGATGGTGAGAAACTGGCCGGCGCAGATCCCAAAACCGGCTTCTTCACGACGAGCGGAAAGTTACTGAAATCACCTTTCAAGTTTCAGCAGCATGGAGAATCGGGGGCGTGGGTCTCTGAAATCTTTCCCCATGTTTCCCGACATGTGGATGATATGTCGTTTCTCTATTCCTGTTTTTCCCGATCGAACAATCATACTCCAGCGATGCTGGAAATGAACTCGGGGGCATTTCTGCAAGGCCGTCCCTGTATGGGGTCCTGGGTGACTTATGGATTGGGCACGGAAAATCAGAACCTGCCGGGTTTTGTGGTGATGCATGGTGCCATGCCTCGCGGGGGGAAACCCGATCTGGGCTCCCGGCTTCCTGCCTAAGGTTTATCAGCCAACCGCCATCGATGGTCGCAGCCAACAGCCGATTTCCAATCTGTCGCGACTCACTTCGATGAACGATCAGCAGCAGCGGAGCCAACTGGATCTGTTGAATGAGTTAAACGCCAGCCATCAGAAGCTGCGCCCCCACGAAGCGGATCTGGCGGCGCGGCTGGAATCGTTTGAACTGGCTTACCGCATGCAGACCGCAGCTCCGGAAGCACTGGATGTCAAAGAGGAATCAGAGACCATACAGAAACTGTATGGAGTGGATCAGAAAGAGACGGAATTAGTTGCGCGACAGTGTATCACCGCGCGACGTATGGTGGAACGGGGCGTGCGGTTTATTCAAATCTACGCGGGTACGAATGGAGGAGGCGGAGGAGTTGCGGATGTTCCCTGGGACGGTCATAGTGATATTGGCCTGAATCATCGCATCGCTGCGAAATCGGTGGATCAGCCCATTGGTGCGCTGCTGGCTGACCTGAAAGCCCGCGGTCTGCTCGATTCGACCCTGGTGGTCTGGGGCGGCGAATTCGGCAGAACCTCTGACTCACAGGGAAGTCAGGGCCGCGATCATAATCCGAATGCCTTCACGATGTGGATGGCGGGAGGTGGCATCAAAGGAGGCGTGCAGTACGGTGCCAGCGATGACTTCGGTTATAAAGCAGTCCATAATCGCGTGGGCGTGAACGATCTGCATGCCACGCTGCTGCATCTGATGGGGATTGACCATATGAAACTGACCTACCGCTTTAACGGTCGCGATTATCGTCTGACCGATCTGGGCGGCGATTTGATTCAGGAGATCATCGCCTGATATTTCAGGTTTACTGATTCTTTGTTTAGAACATGTGTGCTGAAAGTCATGCTGCTCATGTTGTAAGTTCTGACTCTGTCTTTGGCTTCTGTGATCGAAAGCCGGTAGAGATTCGTCCGATTCGCATCAATTGTGCACAATTCTACTCACTTGTAGCTCATTACTGTGCATTATCTGGAGTCGAGGGTTGAAATCTCTCGCAGTCCCATTATTATATGGGTGGAGATTGAAACTCAGTCTCACTGCTTGCCGCCGCTTGCATTCTTCAAAGCCGCAACTCTCCCGCCTGATTGAACTGGAGTTCCCAAATGTCGTTTAAGCGTATCCGTGCGTCCAGAAGTGGGTTCACGTTAATTGAATTGCTCGTGGTGATTGCCATTATCGCAATCCTGATTGCCTTGTTGCTGCCTGCAGTCCAGCAGGCTCGCGAAGCTGCCCGCCGCTCTCAGTGTAAAAATAATCTGAAGCAACTCGGTCTGGCGATGCATAATTATAATGACGTATTCAACATGTTGCCGGTACCTGACGTCGGTATTTCATACGCGACAACATCACATTGGACCACCAGTTGGGGGATTTCGTTATTACCTTATCTGGATCAGGCACCCGCTTATAACCTGTTTAATCAGAATGCACCGAATGGTGTTTCAGATCAGTCAAATCAGGCAGTCATTCAGACACAACTGGCCGTATTTAATTGTCCTTCTACTCCACGGAGCAGTCCGATCCAGGGAGTAATCGAGCAGGAAGACGACACTTCCAGCTTCAATACGAATTTGAGAGCAGGCAGCGGTGACTATTTCATCGCCCGCAGTTTCCGTGATCCCGCTTTTACGCCCCAGGAGATTACTGGCGCATTATTTAACGGTGACATCAGTGGCGGCGTGAACTGGACACAGTGTGGATCCAGAATGAACAGCATCACCGATGGTTTGACGAATACCATCTTCTGTTTCGAACGCAGTAACTTTCCCAATATTCTACGAAAAGGAAGTGTCCCAAAGGATCCTGCTGATTATGTCTATCCTTCAGTGGTTGATACCAACTTCCAGGGCTGGTGGGCGTCAACTCAGCACGATCGCATTCGCAGCTGGACCCATGATGGATTGCAGTATTACGGTCCGTGTGTAATCAATTGCACGAACGACTGGGGTGGTGCGTTTTCCTATCATACCGGTGGCATGCATGCCAGCCTGGGAGATGGCTCCGTCCGATTTCTGAGTGCCAATATCGACAAGGGAACGTTTCGTTCTCTGATTGGTAAGCAGGATGGTCAGGTTGTAGGCGAGTTCTAAGTGAAGAAGTTCATTTGAGGCTACTTCGATCGTTTCTTCAGAGACATGACTGCTGAAGAAACGATGCGTTCAGAGAATTGAGGGAGATGTTTTTGATGTTTCAGAAACTGGCCATTTCGCTGGCTGTATTGTGTCTTGCTGTGTGCAGCGGATGTAGTGAAACCGAGTACGATAAGATTACGACGAACGCTGTGACCGGTCGTCTGACTGTAAACGGGGTACCCGCGACGGGGGCAACGGTCAGGTTCCACCCTGAATCGCCTCAGACCGGAGCGAAATACCCGCTGCTTCCCAGTGGAAAGGTCGATGCAGAAGGCGTGTATCAGCTGACAACTTATGAAGGGCCCGACGGTGCACCAGCGGGTGCTTACACGGTGACCATTGAATGGCCCGATCGTAACTGGCGACCGCCGAACGGGGGAATGCCTCCGCCGCCTCCTGACCGATTGCAAGGCGTGTATGCCGATCCCAAAAAATCGACCATTCATATGAAAGTGGAAGAGGGAGCGAATGAAATGGCGCCGATCGTGCTGGAGAATGTCAAGATCTTGAAAGGCTCTTCTCTCAATTGAGTCATTGAGCCTGAGGGTTCCCGGGAGTTTTATTTATGCTGAACCATCGGCTGCGCAGGCTCTGGGTGATCACGCATCGCTGGCTCGGATTAACCGTGGGTCTGCTGTTTGTCATTATTGGTTTGACGGGCAGTCTGCTGGTGTTTCATCACACCATTGATGAATGGCTCAATCCGCAAATTCTACTGACAGAGGAAAGTGATTCAATACGCTCTGTGGATGAAGTTCTGGAAGCGGCAGAATTGAGTGCCACGGATCCGGGGCTGCAGCTGTTTTTTGCAGAACCGCCACGCACATCACTCGGTGTCTGGACGGTCTGGTTCCGAAATACTGCCGATAAAGAAGCTGGTTTTACGCAGATTTATGTCGATCCTTCCTCAGCACAGGTGACGGGCCAGCGCGTCTGGGGGGAATACCTGATGACGTGGCTCTACAGTCTGCATTACAAGCTGCTGTCCGGCAGGCCAGGCGAAATTATTGTTGGCATGTGTGGTCTGATACTGATGGTGTCAGTTGCCAGTGGCGTTTATCTCTGGTGGCCTTTATGGCGGCATAGCTGGCGGGCGGCATTTGCCATTCGCAGTGGCCGCCGCTTTCAATATGACCTGCATAAAAGCACGGGGGTCATAGCCGCAGTGTTGTTGCTCGTCATTTCCTTTACGGGCGTGTATATGATCTTTCCTGCCTGGATCAGACCTTGCGTCCTGGCGGTATTAAAAGAAGAGACACCGCGTACTGAAAATAAAAAATCAACGCCTGTGATTACCGGAAAACGAATTGAAGTCAGCCAGGCGACTGCGATTGCACGGTCCCTCTTTCCGGACGCCGAGTTTAAACGCGTCAAACTTCCTTCAAAGCCGCAAGATTCTTTTGAGGTTCGCCTGAGGCAGAAAGGGGAGGTAAGAAAGAGTTCGGGCAACAGCCGTGTCTGGATTGATCAGTTCAACGGAGAAGTGCTGGCGGTGCGCGACTGGAATCAGCGTTCAGCGGCTGACGCTTTCTTCGCCTGGCAGTTTCCGCTGCATAATGGAGAAGCGTTTGGGTTGGCTGGTCGCTGGATTGTCTTTGTGTCGGGATTACTGCCTGCCGTATTATATGTGACTGGTTTACTGGTCTGGTGGCGAAGACGCCGATCACTTAGATCGCATACTCCCACCCAACTCGAGCTCCAAGAATCGAAATGAAAATACTGGCTGCCATTTTAAGTTTACTGGTCTTGATTTCTGCCGGATGTCAGCGGGAGACGCTGTCGGTACCTGCTACTCCAGCAGAGAGCCCCACGATCACAGTTACTGATCTGGCCGGACGGGAAGTGACGCTCAAACAACCGATCGAACGCATCATCCTGATGCGCAGCCTGGGACTCTATGAACTGGCGACAGTGCTGGGAGACGAAGTCGAAGAGAAGCTGGCAGGCTGGGATTCCTCATTAAAAACCGGCGATCTGGATACCTATGAAAAGTTTGTAACACAGTATCCACGTCTGGAAGAAGTGACGATTCTGGGAGATATCCTGCGCGACACGGTGAGTGCCGAAGCGGTATTGGCTTTAGAGCCCGACCTGGTTCTCATGAATACGTATATGCTGAATCGTGGTTCGAAAACAGTGGAGCGACTGCAACAGGCGGGCGTGCCTCTGTTATTTTTGAAGTCGGAAGATCCGTTTCGTGATCCACAGAAGAGTATTCGACTGCTGGGTAAAGTTCTGGGAAAAGTAACGGAGGCAAATGCGGCAGCAGACTGGATTGATGCTGAACTGCAGCTGGTTTTCAGTAAAATCGAAACCATTCAAGGGAAGATTCCCACCATATATCTGGAAGCAGGTACCCAGGGACCGGACAAATATGGAAATACATTCGGGGAAAATCAGCAGGGAAAAACAGTCAACTGGGGAAGTGTGCTGGCACAGTTACGGTGTCAAAATATCGCCGCCGGTTCGATTTCCGGCCTATATGGCATGGGAGTGATTCGACCAGAGTACCTGATCACCGCCGATCCGGAAGTGATTGTGATTACGGGGGCGCATTGGACCGCGTTTCCTGACAGTCTGCAGCTGGGATATTATGCAGATCGGGATCAGTCAGTAAAGCGACTGGCTGCATTCACGGAACGGCCCGGCTGGTCAGAATTGAGTGCGGTCAAGCAGCGTCGTGTGCATGGGATTCACACACGGTTTGGCAGTCACATTATGAGTTTTGCAGCGGCGCAACAGTTGGCAAAATGGCTGTATCCGGAAGAGTTTAAAGAACTGGATCCAGAAGAGCGGTTACACGAATTTCACCAGAAGTTCATGCCCGTTGAAATGAGTGGGACCTGGATGGCCAGCCTGGATGGTGATTGATGCAGAGTTCCAAAGCGAACGATCTCAATCAGGCATATCAGCGTCTGGGCCGACGTCGGTTAGCCGTGATTATGACTTTGGTCATTCTGGTCACGGGCTCATTGTTTCTGGATGTGATTACCGGGCCGGCACCATTGTCTCTGTCTGATGTTTTGACGACCCTGTTTCAGCCAGGGGCGGTCAACGAAGCGAATCGAACGATCGTGTGGACCTTCCGCATACCGACAGCTTTGATGGCGATATTTGTCGGTGCAGCTTTGGGTATCGCCGGCGCAGAAATGCAGACGGTTTTGAACAACCCACTGGCCAGTCCTTATACGCTGGGGGTTTCCGCGGCTGCCAGTTTCGGTGCTGCATTGGCATTAGTTCTGGGATCCGGAACACTGATCTGGACGACAACAGTCTTTGTGCCAACGAGTGCATTTGTGTGTGCGATGTGCTGTTCCCTGGCGATCTTTGCCATTGGTCGTCTGAGAGGTGCATCGACAGAGACGATCATCGTGGGTGGGGTGGCGTTGCATTTTATTTTCAGTTCCGGTGTGGCATTCCTGCAGTACATGGCGTCTGAAGATACATTGGCAGCCATTGTTTTCTGGATCTTTGGAACGCTGCAGGGAGCGAGCTGGCACAAACTGGCAATCATCGTTGTTGTGATGGTTGTGACGATGGGCTTATTAATGTCCCGTGTCTGGCAACTGACTGCATTACGACTGGGGGAAAGCCATGCCCGCAGTCTGGGAATCAATACGGAACGCCTGCGGCTACAGACGCTGATTCTGGTTTCCATCCTGACGGCGACGGCTGTCTGCTTTACTGGTGCCATAGGCTTTGTCGGTTTGTTGGCACCGCATCTGGCGCGCATGCTTGTCGGTGAAGATCAGCGTTACTTCATCCCGCTTTCTGCATTGAGTGGCGCACTTCTGGTCTCAGTGGCCGCATTGGTTACGAAACTACTGATTCCGGGGACAATTTTTCCGATTGGAATTGCGACAGCTGCCATCGGCGCACCCTGCTTCGCGGCAATTGCCTTGTTGAGAAGGAGGTCGTACTGGTGATTTTGGAAACAGCAGGCATCTCCTTCAGCTATGGTTCTCACCGGGTACTCGCAGATGTGAATCTGCAACTGAAACCCGGCATGACTGCGATCATTGGCCCTAATGCCGCTGGTAAATCGACGTTGTTGAAGTGTTTGAGCGGCCTGCTGCGACCCGAAGGGGAGGTTCGTCTGGATGGAATCGCGCTGTCGTCTCTCAAATACGAACAACTGACACAACAGGTAAGTTTCCTACCTCAGGACTTCAGTACGACAGCAGTGTTGACTGTATATGAAGCGGTACTGCTCGGACGTGTGCATCAGTTGGGCTGGCGCGTCTCAGACGATGATACCAGAATCGTAAATCAGTTATTGAATGAGATGAAACTTAGTGATGTCGCTGATCGATTTCTCAACGAATTAAGTGGAGGGCAAAGGCAGTTGGTGGCTCTTGCTCAGTCCCTGGCACGCGAACCAGCAGTGTTGTTATTAGATGAACCGACGTCGAACCTGGATCTACGGCGACAGTATGAAGTCTGTAATTTGATCCGAAGACTGACGGATTCGCGGGGAATCAGTACGGCGCTGGCGGTACACGATTTAAATCTCGCTGCGAGATATGCAGATTGGGTTTATGTGATTCAGGATGGTAAGATGTGTTGTGCCGGAGAACCGAAAAGCGTACTCACTGAATCTTTGATTGCAGACGTTTATGGAGTGGAGACGCTGGTGACTTACAGTCAGGAAGCGAGACCGGTGATTACGGTGTTGGGGCCGGTTACCATTGAATCAGCGGAGTCCGAATCAGGGCAGGGTGCCGGAAACGATGTTTAATACAAATTACATGGTCCTGCGGTTCTACCTGTATTCCTTTTTCAAGAATCTGCGCTTCGCCGATCCGTTTCTGATTCTGTATTTTCTGGCACTGGATTTGTCCTATTCAGAAATCGGACTGTTGCTGGGACTGCAGCATCTGGTGACCGTTCTGTTGGAGTTTCCTTCGGGGATTTTCGCGGATCACTGGGGACGGCGTCGGGCGACCGCATTATGTTTTGCTTTTTACAGCCTCTCCTTCACTGGGTTTGGCATGACTGGTCAGATTACAGAGCTACCGCTGATTTTCTGGCTGGGAGGCTGTCTGGCGTTATTTGCTTTGGGCGAAGCGCTGCGAACCGGCTCGCATAAGGCAATCATGCTTGATTATCTGGACTCTATGGATCAATCGCATCTGGCGACGCAACTATTGGGGCGCACGCGTTCGGTATCTAAATTTACATCGGCCCTGGCCGCTCTTTCGGGGGGAGTATTGCTGGCGTGGTCACGTGATTATAGATTGCTGTTCTACCTGTCTGCGGGAGCCGCCGTCTGTGGGTTTCTATTATTATTAACATACCCGCGCGCTCTGGAAGGGGACGCTTATCGCGCCCGCCGAACAAAATCTGACAAGCCTGTAGTCAGCATGCAACAGCCATTTCGAGTGATGTGGCAGCGAGCCAGTTTTCGCAAGCTGTTTATTCAGTCTGTGGTATTTGAGAGTCAACTGAAGATGATCCTTAAGTATTTTACACAACCATTTCTGAAGAACGGGCTGGCGATGTTCGGAATTCCTATCATTGCTCCGGTCGGTGTCAGTGGATTCGCCAGTGCAGGAGCAATCTTTGTCGGATTGAATGAGTTTCTGCGCGACAGTCTGGGGGCGCTGGGCGCACGATTCAGTTCCGTGTTTGAATTACAGGCCGGCAGCCAAAGTCATGCTTTGAATCGGATCTATTTTGGGGGATTTTTTGCCGTTCTGTTTCTGGCGGGATGCGCTGTAAATCTCAAGTGGGGTCTGCTGCCCGGACTGGTTCTTTTGATGGTATTGACGCTCTTACAGAATTTAAGACGTCCTGTTTTTGTGAGTGCCTTGAATACGGAGATGATGAAAACAGAGCGGGCGTCGGTCCTTTCACTGGAAAGTGTCTCCCGCGCAGTGACAGTGGCGGTACTACTGCCTCTGTTTGGCTGGGCGGCTGACCAGTTTGGATTACTGGCGGTCTGGATATTGGCTACATTGATATTGTTATCTGGTTTTCTGTTTAAAATTCGCGATGAAGATGTTTCAAAAAATAAATTACCAGACTGACTTCTGGTGGATTGAACTGAGGATGGAGCATAGTCATTGAGCATAACCACAGTCAAAGAGAGATTGGTAAAAGATGATGCGGGATGAAGAACTCAAACAGATATTTCACAGTGGCTGGACCAATCCCAATGTAGTTTCACATCGGGTTGAGCGATTTATCAAGGGAGAATTTGGATTTGCTGCTTCGCGCTCCGCCTGGCTGGATGTGCTGCGGCAAACAGTTCCTGGTGAAAGCCCTTGTAAGATTCTGGATATGGGGACCGGACCGGGAACGATTGCGTTACTATGGGCAGAGTTGGGACATGCGATCACGGGAGTCGATTTTTCTGCCACGATGATTTCCGCAGGTCGAGAAGCTGCGAAAGAGCGTGGCCTGACTGTGGACTTTGTCGAAGCAGATGTGGAAGCGCCTCCTTTTCCCGAAAACACATTTGATGTCATTTCCAGTCGCGCAGTATTGTTCACACTACCTCACCCTGGTTATGCAGTGGCGCAGTGGATACGACTGCTGAAGCCGGGAGGGACTCTGGTGCTCATCGGCGAGAATAATCCCACAGATCCGGAAAAGCTGAAACGCCAGCATCGCCCGGCTCCCGGCTGGGAACCGGATGAAGCATATCGCAACGCACTGGAACAGTTGCCATTCCGCAGTCACACAGATGGAATGGTTCGGGTTGTAATGGAAGCAGCAGGATTACGGAATATTCGCAATCTGCCGATGAAATCAGTGCTCGCTGCGAGAGAAGAACATGAAAAACAGAATCCGAACTATGGCGTATTACAGGGAACTCCTTATGTTCTCGCAGGCCAGCGAAGATAAGGAGTTCGTAGTTGAATTATGGAGCTGTCAAAAGCAAATTATTTTTTCTGACACGGCAGGGAAATCGCTCGACATTAGCTCATCCACAGATACAATGACACCATGAACGATTGTTGCTATCGCCCTCCAAATGCCTGCCTGTTCAGCCTCCTGTTAACTCTCTTTTTTGCGGGATGTGAACGTAGTGATTCCGCTCCTGTTTCTAAAACAGATGAGACGCTACCGGTCTTGAATGTGCAGACCCTGGAAGTCGCAGAAGAAAACTGGCCGCGCATTATCCGGAGTCAGGGAAGTCTGTATCCTGATGAAGAAGCCACACTGGGGATTAAAGTGGAAGGTCGCGTTTTCAAGGTACACGTCGACCTGGGAGATGTCGTACAACCAGGCGATCCCCTGGTTACCGTCTACCAGGATGACTTCAAGTTAAGAGTCAAGCAGGCAGAAGCACAGTTGTCGCAGGCCCGCTCGGCGGTAGGGCTGAAGCCCGGTGATTTAGTTGAAAATCTGGTTCCTGAAAAATCACCTCCTGCGAAAGAACAACAGGCGGAGTGGGACGAAGCGAAAGCCAACCTGGAACGTGCCCGTGTCCTGTTTAACAAGAAGGTGATGGGACAGGCCGAATACGATCAAATCGTATCGCTCGAACGAGTGGCAGCCGCCCGTTACGATTCTGCGTTAAATGGTGTGCGTGAAAAGATGGCGAATATCACCGTGCAGCAGTCGCATCTGGATTTAGCACAGGAGGACTTGAACAATACAGTCCTGACAGCCTCCTATACTGCTGTAGTGCAAAAACGACTGGTTGCCCCCGGCAGTTATATCAAAATGGGTGACCCGCTGCTGGTGTTAGTGCGGATTGATCAATTACGTTATCGGGGAAGTGTTCCCGAACGTTTATCGACTCAACTGAAGGTTGGTCAGCCAGTCGAATTGAAGATCGAATCACTCCCGCTGAAGCAGTCAAAAGTAACACGTATCAGTCCCTTTCTTGATCAGATGAGTCGCGCCCTGTTGTTTGAATCCGTCGTTGATAACTCCCAACGTGCCTTACGAGCCGGTTTGTTTGCGGAAGGGCAGATCATTGTCGATCCAGATCAAAAAGCCATCGTGGTTCCCATGTCAGCCGTGGTGCAGTTCGCCGGAACAGAGAAGGTCTGGAAAGTCGAGGGCGGTAAGGTGAAGATGCAGGAGGTCTTACTGGGCGAGCAGCGAGGCGAATATATTCGCATTTTAGAAGGCCTGCAGCCGGGAGATCGCATCTTATTGAATGCCCGGGAAGGGCGTCCCGGGATTCTGGCGGATTCGAAACCACTGCCGACTGAAGTACAGAAAACACAAATATAAGCTCATTCTGAAAATTGTATTCTGCTTTCGCATAAAGGGAATCGACGTTGTAC
This sequence comes from Gimesia algae, assembly GCF_007746795.1. Taxonomy (NCBI): domain Bacteria; kingdom Pseudomonadati; phylum Planctomycetota; class Planctomycetia; order Planctomycetales; family Planctomycetaceae; genus Gimesia; species Gimesia algae. Next base: position 2,208,535 of record NZ_CP036343.1, on the reverse strand, counting down.
GGGTTAGCGGAAATCTGTGTCAAAAGGCCTGTCTTCGCCTTAATGCTCATCATGGCATTAGTGGTGGCGGGTCTGGTTGCGTTTCCCGAACTGGGAGTCGACCGGTTTCCGAACATGGATATGCCTTCGATTTATGTACGAACCAATTACCCTGGTGCGGCATCGCAGGAGGTTGAATCGGAAGTCAGCGCGGTCATTGAAGACGCGGTGGCGACGGTAGCCGGCATTGATGAGCTGCGCTCCATTTCACGCGACGGCCGTTCGTTTGTAATCATCACGTTCAACCTGAATCGCAATGTGGATGCCGCAACTCAGGATGTGCGTGATGCCGTCTCGGGGGCAATGAATTTACTCCCGCCGAATATTGATCCCCCCATTGTGCAGAAACGGGATCTGGAATCCTCGCCGATCATGACGCTGGCGGTCTCAGGGCCGCGTACGTCGCGGGAACTGTTTCTGTTTGCAGACCGGTATGTCAAAAATGTAATCGAGTCGTCACCCGGTGTGGGCGAAGTTCAGATCGCCGGTGCAGCAGACCGGGCGGTGAAGGTGGACATTGATGCCGATCGACTGGCCGCCTATCAGATGTCGATCTTACAGGTACGCGATGCGTTAGTCAGACAAAATACCGAAGTGCCCGGCGGGAGACTGGATCAGGGATTCCGTGAACGGTCGCTGCGAACGATGGGCCGCGTTGCCGACTCGGATCAGTTTCCTAACCTGGTGGTGGAGACCGTGAATGGGACTCCAGTCCGACTGGCGGACCTGGGGACCGTCATTGATGATACAAAAGAAGTCCGCACGATTGCGCGACTGAATCAGAAACCAGCTGTCGTGTTGGAAATCCAGAAGCAATCGGGTGAAAATACCGTGGCGGTTGTGGAAGGCATTAAGAGTATGCTACCCCGCAGCCAGGATCTGCTGCCCGATGATGTGAAAGTCAGTATTGTTCAGGATCAGTCGCGTTATATTGTTACTGCGCTGCATGAACTGGAGCAGCATTTGATCTCGGGTAGTATCTTAGCCTGTATTACCGTTTTGATTTTCATGCGTTCGTGGCGTTCGACTATTATTGCATCGGTAGCGATTCCCGCTTCGATCATTTCTACATTCGCCTTTATGAAGCTGTTCGGTTTCACGCTGAATAATGTGACCATGCTGGCTCTGGTACTGATGGTGGGGGTCGTCATCGACGATGCGATTGTCGTACTGGAAAATGTATTTCACTGCATCGAAGAAAAAGGGATGTCGCCGCGCGAAGCCGCAGTTATCGGGACGAAAGAAATCGGGCTGGCGGTTCTGGCAACGACGATCTCGCTGGTGATCGTCTTCCTGCCCGTTTCGTTTCTATCGAGTGTGACTGGTCGACTGCTGTTTCAGTTTGGTGTGACAGCGACAGTCGCGATTCTGGTTTCGATGCTCGTGAGTTTTAGTTTAACCCCCATGATGTGCAGTAAGCTGCTGCGCCCGGAAACACCCAGTCCGGATGGTCCTGGCTCACGCTCGGGTTTTTACCATATTATCGAATCGTCCTATCTCTGGATTCTGAAACTATCGCTACGATTTCGCTGGCTGGTACTTCTGATTTCAGTGGGTGTGATTCTGAGTAACTACCCGTTGTATCAACTGGTGAAGCAGGATTATATTCCGCTGAATGTGGACGAATCGGAATTTGAAGTTCGTCTCGAAGCCCGCCAGGGCGCTACGCTGCAGTCGATGAATCAGGTCATTGATCGGGCAGAGGAAGAGCTGATCAATACTGAAGGGGTGGAAACGCTTTTGTTGACTGTGGGTTCTGGTGGATTTGGAGATGTGAACCGAGCGAGTATCTTCGTGCGTCTCACCGATAGCGAGCAACGTACTTTTTCCTTCGGTCGTTTTTTCGGTGGTTTGTTACATGGTGATTTCAATGCCGCGTTTCGCGGTAACTTCACCCAGCGTGAAAAGATGGCAGAGGTCAGAAAGAAGCTCAAAACGATTCCGGATATGCGAATTTCCGTACGTAACCTGACGTCATTGCGGCAGGGGGCACCCGTGGATATCGACTTCTCGATCACGGGACCTGACATTGACGGACTGTTGGATTTCAGTAACAAATTACGTGAAAAAGTGAAAACGATTCCCGGTATCGTCGACGTGTATTCCACGCTACAAATTGATAATCCGGAACTGCTGGCACGCATTGATCGGGAACGGGCGGCTGCTTTGGGAATTGATGTCCAGGAAATCGCCGACACGCTACGGGTTGCAGTGGGAGGAGATGATCGGGTTTCCCGTTATCGAGACCGGACCGTGGATGATGCCTACGATGTGGAACTGCGTCTGGTTGGTCTGGATCGAGGTGATATTCAATCAATCTCGCAGTTATACGTCCGCACGTCTCCCCAGGCGAGCGCAGATTCGACTGACTCAATACCTGGGAACCGGCTCTCGAGAATTGATAATGTCGTGGACTTCGAATTCAATACTGCTGCATCTCGAATTGACCGTCTGAATCGACAACGCATGATCTCGGTGCGGGCGAATATGGCTTCCGGGTACGCACTGGGGGACGGGATCACTTCTATGAATGCCGCTGCAGAGGAGATTGGGGTCCCGGATGGCTATAACACAATGGTGTTGGGTGGTGGTCGCGAACTGGAGCGAACGCTGGGAGACTTTGGCTGGACGATGGTTCTGTCCTTTATCTTCATGTACATCGTATTGGCGGCACAGTTTGAGAATCTGGTTCACCCGCTGGTGATTCTGCTTTCATTACCGCTGGCAGTGCCTTTTGGTTTATTGAGTCTGCACTGGGGGGGCGAGACCCTCAATCTGTATTCGGCGCTGGGGATTCTGGTTTTATTCGGAGTGGTGAAAAAAGCCGCCATTCTGCAGATCGACCATACCAATGCGCTGCAGCTGCAGGGCTTTCCCCGCTATCAGGCCATTCTCCAGGCGAATCGGGATCGCCTGCGGCCGATTCTGATGACGACGCTTTCATTTGTGGCTGGGCTGATTCCGTTGTTGATTGCCACTGGTCCAGGGGCCGAAGAACGTCGCTCTATCGCTGTGCTGGCGGTCGGTGGACAGACGCTGTCACTGCTGTTGACACTGCTGGCGATTCCTGTGCTCTACACGTTTTTTGATGATCTGTCGGCATTTTTCACGGGACCGAAAACAGTCGACGGAGAGCAGGCTGTTCTTGAGCCTGCGAAAAAAGAAGCGCATGCGATGCAAAAAGAGAATCTCGTTCGTTAAAATAATAGCGATTGATTAATGTCTGGCATGCGGTGCCTGATTTCTGCGCTTCTCCTGTTGTAAAGGTCTCTACCCGTGAAACCACAATTCCTCTCTGCCTGCGCTCTTGTACTCTGTCTGACCGTGCCTGTTCTTGCTGAAGACCGTGGGAAACTGATTTTTGAAGACGATTTTGAACGCAATGAATCGCAGGAAACAAAAGATGAAATCGGTAAAGGCTGGGGCACGAACAGCCGGACACGGGCTGCTGGTAATAAGCAGGTCGACCTGAAAAATGGGGCGATGTATATCTACATGCATAAAGTTGCGGACCATGCTGTCTCAGTCACGCATCCTGCCGAATTCCAGGATGGTTCCGTCGAGCTGCGATTCATGCTGGAAAATGAAAAGGACAGCCTGGGGCTCAATTTTGCCGATCTGAAATATAAAAAAGTGCACGCGGGCCATCTTTTTATGGCGAAAGTCAGCCCGCGATTTGTCGAGTTAACCGACCTCAAAACCGGGAACATGGATTTGAAAACTCGCGAACTGCGGCTTGCTAAAAAACTGCCAGCTGAACTACAGGAAAAGTTAAAAGCCAAAAGAAAACGCTTCCCGGTTAAACTGGAAACCGGTAAGTGGTACACGCTGCTGGTGACAGTCAGCGGTGATCAGCTGACCGTCAAAATTGATGGCAAAACCATCGGTTCATTTTCCTCCGCAGGGATGGCACATCCGACCAAGCGTCTGTTGCGACTGGCTGTTCCCGGAAACGCCGTTGTGGATGATGTGAAAATTTACGCCAAGTCAACACAGGAATGAACCCATTACCTGAATACCAGTCAGAAGATTGAACCGGTAGATAGCGAAATCGTCTTGCATGTGACGAAAGGGAATTATACCATAATTCTACAGATACTGATGTTTCCTCATCTTTCAGAAAGGGACGAGCATGGCAGCCCGATTTCAGATTCAACAGGGGCGAAACGGTAAGTACTACTTTCACCTGCTGGCGAACAACGGTGAGATTATCCTCGCCAGCCAGATGTATGCTTCCAAAGCGTCGGCGAAGAAGGGGATTCTCTCGGTGCAGACAAACGCCACTGATTCCAGCCGCTATGAAGCACTGGTCAATAAAGCGGGCGAACATTATTTTGTGCTGAAGGCGAAGAATTCTCAGGTCATCGGGACCAGCGAAGGGTACGCTAATTCGACCGGGATGAAGAGTGGAATTAAGTCTGTTTCCCGGAATGCGCCGAAAGCGATTACGGAAGATATTATCGTCAAAGTCTGATTTTCTGCTTCTGCTTTACAGGTCAATGACGGCTCTTAAGCCGACTAAGAGGGCGGTGTCGATGGTCTGGCGAACCGGTCTGAGTACCTGCATATCAGCGGTCAGGTGGAACCATTTTGTGACTTCAATGTTGTAGAACAATTCTACGCCATGTCCATCTCCCACGCCTCCCAGAATGGTATTGATAAAGGGAGACAGCCGGTCGCTGGTGGCAGAATAATACCAGCCCACGCCAAACGTGTCTGCTTCGCGGCTGGAGATCGGGCTGTTGCCTCCCACGCCGAAACTGAGAAACCATTCAATCGGGTTGGTTTCGGCATCTGCAATACCGGCTCGTCCGAAGATTCCCCAGCCTCGCGTAGCATCGCAGGGATCAACGAACAGATATTGATCGAAGTTCCAATAGAGTGACCAGGAATCGGTTTTACGGCTGATGGGAATATCGGGCAGAACGATAAACGGGTCCTGTTCGAGCGCTGCATAATCTCGACTGCTCCAACTGGCGCCAAACAGAAAATGCCCGGGGCGGCCAAAGAGATTTGTGGGAAGGCGCAGTTCCGGAATGACGGATGCACCGTTGGCAAACAGCTCATCAAAGCCACTGGTCCGGGAAGTATCGGTGGAGTTGATCACGGTGAAGGTGAAGATCGGCTCACCTTCCTGCATAATCAGAAACCCGGCGCCCAGCGAAGAGTAAACAATGGTACGCAGACCAATGGGAGTGGCGACAAAGGCGGCATTGGAGAATTGTGTTTTACCTCGACCGTGTGCAAACGCATTCATGTCTCCATCAAGCGTATCCATTTTACCGGCGAAGACTCCAAACGATTCGGAAAACATCTGCGTAAACAAAACATTGGTCAGATAGAGTTGATCTCTGTCTGCGACCGGGAGGTCAGGCAGTATGTTGGCCGGGATGATGGCGCCTGTGGCGTTGTTGATGCTTTCACCGAAGCGATGTTCTGCGCGGAGTTTTACAAACAGTCCCTGCGGTCCGCCGAGCTTGCCCGAATCGATATTCATCACATAGTCGCCATGCCCGGCGTAACGGAATTCCTGTTCGGCTCCTCCTGAGGCGACCCCCATATAAAACTGGGAGACGTCCGCATCAAAGGTGATGCCTTGCTCGGCCAGGCAGGGCCGCCGTTGAAACAGGTTTTCCGTGAGCGTGGTTTGACTCCAGAAATCAGGGCTACTGCATTGACAGCTGGAACACGCCTGATCATAAGCGGGTTCCTCTGTCAGAGGCTCTTCTATCAGTGACTCAGGTAATGCGTCGTCAGCAAACGTGCTGCGTGTGGAAACGACAAGACTGGCAATGCAGATCGAGTAACAGACCGATTTGAAAATCAGACTGGTTCGCAGGTTGTGGCGTTTTTTGATCAAACCTGTGGGCATAGAATATCTCGAAAGGGATCCTGTGAAAAAGCTGGTCCTTTCGGTATTTTTCGTCGCGAGGCTCCATCTACTGAATGAATTATCCATTCAATCAGAACAAAAGAAAAACGATCTTAACGATTATTCCGGTTAGTGAATGAATTTCGTTCAATTAAGGCGTGGGATAGATGCGGTTCCAGTCTTTCCGCATATCAATCACGGTCCAGCCTTTCTCCGTTCCCTCGTCAAGGGCCTTATTGAGTTGGCCGATGTGCGAGTTGCGGTCGTAGGCGTATTCCCGTTTCGCATCGGTGTGGTGGACGAGGGCTTTAAAGGTATTCGGCTTACGATCCGTCCACTGCAGCATCTGCAGATCACCGTCGGAGTTGCCGAACGCGATTACAGGAGCGCGCCCGATGAAGCGATGGATGCCGACCGGTTTACCCTCTTTGTCATCAATGAAGTCAATCTCCGCCAGTCGGAGAAGGACGGGTTTGCCATCACGTTCTTCCAGTTTCACTTTGATACTACTGCCGATGACCTGCTCGGGGGGGATGCCATAAACGTCTTCAGCCCAGACCCGGAGGAAGTCGACTCCCCCGCCAGAGACGATATAGGTTTTGAAGCCATTTGCACGCAGAAACTTGAGTACTTCCAGCATAGGCTGGTAGACTAATTCTGTGTAGGGCAAATATTTTTCAGGATGACGGGCGGTTTTAATCCAGTCACGCACGGTCTCCTCAAATTCGTCGGTGGTCATCCCACTGTGTGTGACTGCCATGATTTTGAGTAGACCATCTTTGCCGGATGCCGCTGCTGCTTTGAGATCATTTTCCAGAATGGCTTTGAAAGGTTGTTCGGTTTTCCATTCCGGATGCTGATCCGCCAGCGCTTTCACCCGATCCAGGGCAAACAGCAGTTGAAAATAAGCGGGTTGTTCAGACCAGAGGGTGCCATCATTGTCGAAGACGGCAATTCGATCCTGTGGCGGGACATAGAGCGGACAACCATCATTGGTCGCGCATTTCACAAAGTTGATAATCGCATCTTTAGCAGGTCCGTCGTTCCAGGAAGGGAGGGGGTCTGCTGCAGAAACAACTTGAGTTACAAATAGCAACAGTAAAAGAAATAAGTATCGCATGTCAGGAACCCCTCGCCGGGAATTGGAATTGCCGTGATAAAAGAACAGACGGTTGAATAGGATTCGCAATTCAACCGTCTGTCTTTTTTATTACGAACTGCTGGGTCATCTGCCGCTGGCAGCGTCCTCAATCGTCTTTTTGATTTTTTCCAGGTTGAACGAACCGGGAGACTGGCTGGGCGGATACTCCTGCATGGTCTGCAGGAAATTTGCTGCAATCTGCTGCATTGGTACGATGACATACACGCGAGACAGGAACCAGTCGTTGTAAGTGGTTGCGTTGTGTTGTGCTTTTTCAAATGGATCTCTTCTGAGATGAAACAGGAGAGGCACACGCAACTCGGTAAACGGTTCGCGCCAGACTTCAAACGCCATCCCGCGGTTTTCCAGGAAGACAGCTTTCCAGTCTCCAGCCCGGATCGCGACGATTTGGCCGTCATCGTTGACGTACATGAACTCTTTACGTGGCGGGTCTTCCGTTTTTCCCGTGAGGTAATCGAGTTGATTATAGCCGTCGATATAATTGTGATACTTTCGACCGTTGAGCTCAACGCCTGCTTTCAGTTTGTCTTTTATTTTTGTGTCGCCGGCAACAGCCGCAAATGTCGGCAGCCAGTCTTCGTGAGCGACAACCCCATTCAGTGTTTTGTCGGCGGGAAAATGACCGGGCCAGCGGACAAATGCTGGTACACGATAGGCGCCTTCCCAGTTGGAATTCTTTTCATTGCGGAAGGGTGTGGTTCCGGCATCAGGCCATGTATTGTAGTGTGGCCCGTTATCGGTGGAATACATCACCAGCGTATTGTCGGCGATGCCCAGGTCATCCAGCAGTTGCAGGAGTTCACCAACCTGCATGTCGTGTTCTACCATCCCGTCATGATATTCATCACCACTGGGACCACTCAGGCCGCGATGTTCTTTTTTGACATGCGTGCGGAAGTGCATGCGCGTTCCATTCCACCAGCAGAAGAAAGGTTTTCCGGCTGCGTTCTGCTCTGTGATGAATTTTTTGGCAGCAGCGACAGTTTCTTCGTCGATGGTTTCCATGCGTTTTTTGGTCAGTGGACCGGTATCTTCAATTTTCTGGGTTCCATCTCCATTTGCCCAGGAGTGGATGACGCCCCGGGGGCCATACTGTTCCTTGAATGTTTTACCGTTAGGCAATACCAGATCAGCCGGATAGTCTTCGTGTTCGGGTTCCTCTTCTGCATTCAGGTGATACAGATTTCCCAGGAATTCATCAAAACCATGTGCTGTCGGGAGGTGTTCGTCGCGGTCTCCCTGATGATTTTTACCGAACTGGCCGGTGGCATAACCGTTGCTCTTTAAGACTGTGGCCATGGTGACATCGGTTTTCTGCCAGCCTTCTTTGGCGCCGGGCAGACCGACTTTGGTCATACCGGTGCGGACAGGTACATTTCCTCCAATAAAAGCAGCGCGCCCAGCGGTACAGCTTTGCTGTCCGTAGTAATCGGTGAAGGAGATTCCTTCTTTGGCAATCCGGTCGATATTGGGCGTCTGATAGCCCATCATGCCACGATTATTGTGGCTGATATTCCAGGTGCCAATGTCATCACCCCAGATGACGAGTATATTGGGCTTGTCGGCAGCGGACAGAGTGGATGTGCAGCATAATGCCAGTAGCATGATGCACGCCGGCAACTTGAGTGTGCTGGTTTTCATGTGAGGTTCCTCAGATACAGAATTGGCGGACAGACCTGGATGGTCTGAAAATTACAATCTGGCCCGATGTAGTTTTAGTGAGAGGTGATAATTTTGAAATAGATCAAATTTGAGAATTCAGGAAAGCTGGCTTTTTTCGAAAACAATTTGATTAAAATCGATGCTAGCAGCTTTTTGAGAGGAATTCCAATTAAAATTGAAAGAAGAATCGATCAACTCTTATGCAGGGCTGAGATGTTTCGATTTAGTAAAGAGATCGAATCAGTAGAACTCAGCGTATCTTAATTTTGTTACAAAAAGACAGGCTGCTTACTGTTGTGAGTAAGCAGCCTGTCTGGGAATGATTGTCTCATTTTCTTTTTAAAGACTTAATCCTGGAAGAAGGGATGCTGTGCATCGCCCGCGCTGATCAGGTAGGCGATCAGGTCGAGGATTTCGTCTTTGGTCATGCGGGCGAACAGATCGGCGGGCATGGGTGAGGTTTTTGAAACCACCAGTTCGTCAATCGTCTTGCGGTCAATGTTGACCCGTTTGTTGGGATCGGTCAGATCCGTATTCAAGGTCATGTTGTCACCACTCAGGTTCACGACGACGCCGGTATGTACTTTGCCGTCTACCGTCACGACTGAGATCGCAGAGAACTGTTCGTTGATGACTTTGCTGGGGTTGATCACTTGATCCAGCAGATCGTGGGGAGAGTATCGTCGTCCGGCTGAAGTCAGATCGGGGCCTGTCATACCACCTTGATTGCCGAACCGATGACAGGCATAACAGCCTGTTGCAGCGAACATTTTCTGTCCATTGACGAAGTTGCGTTTCTTCATTGATTGATTGGCAGCTGCGGAAAGTTCTTCGAGCGTCCATTTGGTTGTGGGACGACCGGCGAAGACTTCGCCCAGATTTTCGAGGGCGGATTTCTTTTCCGGTTTCTGTGCCAGAATTTCAGCCAGTTCGGTTTTTTGTTCTTCATTGAGTGAAGCGGCCGCATCGGTTCGAATGAACTCGATGAATTTATCAAAACTTGCGCCCCCTTTGTAGTTGGCGGCTTTCAGGAACCATTCGAAGTAGGCTTTGTGAAGTTCGGGAGTCCAGCCGGCCTGCAGCATGCGAATGGAGCGTGCGTATTGCATCTGCTCTTCCTGGGTTGGTGCAGACTGCATCAGCGCGATCGTTTTTTCTGCGACGGTCGGGGATTGCAGCCAGGCGAGTGTTTCGCATAACAGCCAGTTCATTTCAGGGGATTTTGCAGGAAACTGCGGATCGAATTTTTCAATGAGTTTTGCTACCGTTGCGTCATCGGGGCGACCAAAACGGTTCAGGATAACCTGTAAGGCACGTTGCAGCGTCAACTGCTGTGACAGGTCGAGGCTGGCGTCATCGATGTTGATGACAGCGGACAACAGTTTGTCCCGCATGGCGGTGTCGATTTCGGGAGTCTGATCATCACGATGTTGAGGACAGACGCCTGTGACGCGAGCCAATGCCAGTAAGGCTTCGACCTGTTTTGCAGGGTCAGATTCGGTGAGTGCTTTCTCTGCCCATGTATCTGTGGGCTGATGCTCAACGGCGGTGCGTGCGGCAAATCGGATGAAGCGGTCTTTGTCGGCGAGGTAAGGCCAGGCGACTTCGATGGCTTCAGGATCCTGTTTGCCGTGAAAGGCTTCCAGGGCATGTCGGGTGTTACGTGCTTGATTTTCGGTGGGTGTTGCTTCGACAGGTTCAGTCGATTCGTCACCCACATAAGTGACGCGGTATAAACCAGACTGCACCCGACGTCCGCCGATGGTGAAATACATGGCGCCATCCTGCGGACGAATAATCGCGTCGGTAATCGGCAGGGGGGCGCCGGTCACGAATTCTTCTTTGGTAGCGGTATAAGAGGAACCTTCCGGCTTGAGGTGAATGGCATAGAGTTTCCCCCAACTCCAGTCGAGTGCATATAAAGCGTTCTGGTATTTCGCAGGGAATTTCGCACCGTAGCCGAACGTCATGCCGGTCGGAGAACCAGGTCCGATATCCAGGACACCTGGCAGGTTGTCTGCATAAAAGGGAGGGCGTTTTCCCGCTCCGTTGCGCCAGCCGAATTCTGCACCACTGGTGACGTGACAGATACGGGTGGGACGGTACCAGGGAGTGTTGAAATCGTATTCCATGTCGGCATCGTAGGTAAAGAGTTCACCATCGCGGTTGACAGCAGCATCGAAAATATTCCGGAATCCCGAAGCATAGGCTTCGAATTTCTGACCATCGGGAGAAACACGATAGATGATTCCGCCGGGGGCCAGTACGCCGCGGTTATGGCCTCGGCCATCGGGCATGCTGGGCAGCAGGTGATCTTCACCCCAGACCTGTCGCACGGGCGAACTGTCGGCCAGTGCGGGGGGGATGGTGTTGTTTCCGGTAACCAGATAGAAGTCTTCGCCATCGGGAGTGGGCATGAGAGCGTGTACGCCGTGATCACTGTGTGATTCGACTTCCTGCAGCAGTTCGACCTGATCCAGCTGGTCATCGCCGTTACTGTCGGAAAGACGATACAGGCCTGAAGCGATTTTGCGTTCGTAGTCGTTGACGCCAACATAGAGTGCGCCGTTGGACCAGAGCATGCCATTGACGCCTCGGATTCCGGCGGGAACTTTTTCCACGTCTTCTGCTTTCACTTCTTCTCCCGCAGGAGGGAGCGTGATGCGATACAGGCCGCCGTACTGATCGCTGACCAGCAGGCGTCCTTTATCGTCTGTGCAGAGGTTGACCCACGAGCCCTGATCCTGACCGGGAACGGAGTAGAGCAGTTCTACCTTGAACCCTTTGGCGGCTGAGATGCGGTCGATTGGTGTGGCTTTGTTGCCACCAATGGCTGCGCCGACTTCTTTTTTAGGAGCCGGTTTTTTGTTCTTTACTTTTTTTTTTGGATTCAGCTCTTTGATTTTAACATTGCGCCAGCTGACCTGTTTGCCGACTTTTTCAGGATGGTTGCCTACGCCGTGCACCTGCAGGGCGATGAAGCCTTTGGAAGTCAGATCATCTTTGAGGTCTGCAGCGGGGACACCGTTGATCCAGGTTTTGATTTTGTCACCACGGCAGACGATGCGGTAATGATTCCACTCGTTCTGCTTGAAGGCTTTCTGAGCGGCTTTATTGTCAGCGAGGTTATTCAACCAGCCACGTCTGCCTTCATCGTAAATGCCACCCGACCAGGCGCGATCGGAGGGATCAATTTCGACCTGGTAACCGTGTACGCGACCGGCGGCGATTTTGATTTTCTTATCTTTGCCGTCCGCGTCTTTGGTTTCGAGGGTTTTGTCTTGATCAAAAACATTGCTGCGGATCTGGATACCCGAGTTTAACAGCGGGTCGACTTTGAAATCGACCTGCAGTTCGAAATCGTCGTACTTCTTTTTGGTGCAGAGAAAACTGTTAGGAGTTTTAGGGACTGAAGTGCCTACGATGGTATCATCAACAATATCGTATTTTGCTTTTCCGCCATGCTGGACCCAGCCATCGAGATTTTTGCCGTTGAACAGAGGGGTAAAGCCTTTTTCGTCGGCATGTGTGGTTACGGTAAACAGCAATGCGAGGCAGATCGCAGAGAGAGTAGAGAGTCGTTTCATAACGTATCCATCGGGTTATCAGGAATAAAAAGGTGACTGGCAATTCACATCATTGAGCTGCCAGACAGTGCAGGAATCGAGGACTATCGTGGGGTCGATCATCGCGGTTCTTCTCAATCATTTGTGTTTGAGACAAATAACACCATTCCTGATGAGAAACAGTGACACTGAAACATCAGAAAATCGATAATCACAGTCCATTATGACCACACTGTGAGGATGATACCAGTCAAAACAGACCGTTTTCATCTGGTTCTCTGGCTGTTCAGTAAGTTACTGAATTGAGTTAATAAATAGGGGTTGAGTGCGTTATGTTATCGAAATCTGAGGAGAACGAACTGTGACGCGAAGCAGAGGTTCTGACGTTTATTTGATCCGGTTGAGAATCAGCAGTCGAAAGTCCATGACCTGACTACCGGGGATTTCCAGTGCCCGCAGAGTGAGCGGGCCGGTTCCTTTGGATAAGGTGATCTTGCCTAGAGTCATCGGGATGAATTCTTTGACGAACGACTCAGATCGAACGGCGCGGTCCTGTGCTTCGCCTACCAGGGGCGGATCGTGGGGCTGGGTGATCTGTCCCTGCAGTTTGCTGCCATTAAAACTCAGTTCCACGGTCGATCCGATGTCTGCCTGGGGACAGGTATAGTACAGGATCGCTTCGTACACACCGGCTGCATCGACTTCTGCATTCCAGGTGATGCTGTCGCTGGTACTGGTCCAGTGATAAAAGTAGGAGCAGTTGGGATGCCGGGAGGAGCGTTTGATTTCGCCGTGCGAGACGGCGTCGCGGACCGGCAGTTGTGTGGAGCGTGCACCATCATAGCCGATTAAAAACGGTCGCTTATCTTCAGGATAACCGTTCGGCCAGACTGACTGTCTCCAGTCTGCGACTGCCTGCTGCAGCTTTGCCGTGATCTCCGGTTTCTGTTTGGCGATGTTTTTTCGCTGACCGGGATCGGCGTGCATGTCATATAGCTCGCCTTTGCGAGACAGACGATATTGATCGGTGCGAACGCTGACGCGATTCCGCAGGCTGGAGAAAATCATGCGCTCCGGCCAGTCTGCTCTTGAGTTCAGCATCAACGGTTTGAGGCTGACGCCATCGATGGGTTTGGGTTCAGGCCGCTGGATGCCTGCCAGATCAGTGAGTGTGGGAAGCAGGTCAATGGCACCGGCGATCTGATTAACCTCGCGTCCGGCGGGCAGGTGACCGGGCCAGCGGATGACGAAGGGGGAGCGGACGCCGCCTTCATCGAGCGAGCCCTTTTTGCCTTTCATATCGCCGTTCCAGCGGACCCCGTTCGGGCCATTGTCGGAGAAATAGATCACGATGGTATCGTCGGTAATTCCGAGGCTGTTTAGTTTTTCCAGCACGCGTCCTACATTCCAGTCAACATTCTCGCACATGGCAAGGGCGGCACGCAGGTGATCAGGCTGTTCTCTGTCTGGTTCCCGGTTATGCAGCTTGAGTTGTTTGTCTTTAAAACGATCCCAGTATTGATCGGGTACCTGCATGGGAGAGTGGGGTGTGCAGTAGGGGATGTAAGCGAAAAACGGTTTGTCGTTCTGAACCTGCTGTTGGATGAAAGCCATCGCTTTTGTCGTCAGGTCATCCGTAATGTAGCCGTTGCCTTTTACGAAGGTACCATTATGATCCAGCATGGGGCTGAAATAGTGTCCCCAGTGGCCGGAGGTGAAGCCATAGTACTCATCAAAACCTTTCGCATTGGGATGGTTCGGATACTGTGTGCCGTTGTGCCATTTCCCAAAGGCACCGGTGGCATAGCCGGCGGCTTTGAATGCCTGGGCGATGGTGTATTCGTCGGAATTGAAGCGTTCCTGTCCGGTGGAGACTCCTGTGGTTCCGGTGCGGGCATGGTAGCGCCCCGTCAGGAATGCAGCGCGGGTCGGTGCACAGACTGCGCCCACGTAGAAGCGGTTGAACTTCACGCCTTCTTTTGCCAGTGAGTCGACGTTAGGCGTGTGCAGGTTGGTATTGCCGTTGTGACTCAAATCCCCCCAGCCCTGATCGTCGGCCAGGAATATCACGATGTTGGGATGCGCGGTGGTCTCTGATGCCGATCTGCTTTGAGATTTCTTTGCGGGTGCGTTTTTGTTTTCTGCTTCAGAGAGGTTGCCGTTCAGAATTCCGACCAGTAGACCCAGGGCTAATGTATATTTCATTGGGGTGTGCTTTGTTGAACAGAGGCTGCGATGGTCGTTTTATGAACGGATGAAATTCAGTGGTATTGAAATCATTCTCTCAATCGACGGTTTTCATGATACCGGATGAGGGCGGTCGGATCACGTTTCAATCAGGAGAAATCAAAAGTTCGCTGAGATTGGATTCGTCCTGGTTTGCAGCTGAGTTTGAGAGGGGCGTAGCTCACCTTGATCTCCGTTTGTAGTCAAATCTCAACCTGGACTGTGTCCCGTTTTACTGTAGACTCTCCAGAGCCATTTGGACCGAGTATCCCAGACTGAGAGACGCGATGGTGAAAGGTGATGCGCTCTGGTCCTTCGTCTGGGTTATTCGTCATTGGAAAATGTAATCGCGGCATTAATCAGCGTGGAAATATCCTGGCAATCTTTGTCCTGTAATTCCTGTCGATGCAGTTTAAACAGGAGCGTCACGACTGGATTTAGAACTCTAATTCCGCGTATCGAAATTGCATGTCGGCTTTTGGGCCAGGTGATGCGAGGGTCGCGGCGATAGATGACCGTGTCAGCGCTGTCATCATAGACCATTAATTGCAGAGCCCAGTGATTTCTGTCTTTGCTGGTAATCCAGATATCGTGTACGTGTGCAGGAACCTCAAGACCATTCCAGGCGAGGAGCTGACCGGGTGGATCACAGAGAAAGACACGTGATTGTTCGATGGAGTTCAAACAGGTTATGAGGTCTGATCGAAAGAGGCCGATATCAGTATCAGCATGTTCTCGGGTTGTCTTTCCGAGCAGCCAGTCAATGGAGCATCCGCCGCACAGGACCCAACTGTTGCAGTCACCAAGAGTTGATTGAATGTCTGCGACGGGAGGTGGTTGCCAACTGTTGTCGGAAGGAATCATGGCTTCACGTCGCATCTCATACGGTTCAGACTGTGTCCAGTTTTACTGTCGCGTTTCCAGGTCCATTTGGACCGAGTATCATAGATTGAGAGACGCTATGGTTCAATGTGATGCGCTCTAGAACAGCGACGTCAAAGGCTTTGAGTCATCAAGCAGATGGTAGGGGCGTTCCAGTTTGTCGTAAGCGATGAGGTCGTCGATGCCCATGGCGTGGTAGACGGTGTGGGTGACGTCAGCGGGGGTGACCGGGCTGTTGAGCGGGTATTCGCCGTAGCGGTCGCTGGCACCGAAGGTCTGTCCGCCTTTGATTCCTCCGCCAGCGAGCACGTCTGTCAGGCAGTGTGTCCAGTGATCGCGTCCGGCGCCTGATATTCCGCCAGAACGGGGGTCGCCGATTTTGGGCTTACGGCCCATTTCGCTGGTGACCATGACCAGTGTTTCATCGAGCAGACCACGGTCGTTGAGATCTTCAATCAAAGCGGAATAGGCGCGGTCGAATTCGGGGAGCAGATTTTCTTTGAGGCAATTGAAATTGTTACCGTGTGTATCCCAGCTGCCGGCACTCTTACATTTTTTGCCGAGTTTGTTGAGGTCCCCTTTCCAGAAGACGGTGATGAAGGGGACTTCCGCTTCCACCAGTCGTCGGGCAACCAGCAGGCTCATGCCGTTGATCGTTTTTCCATACCGCTCCATGGTAGCCTGGGATTCCTGCTCCAGATCGAATGCGGAGGTGGAATCAGAGGAAAGCAACAGCGACAAAGCGCGTTCCTGATGCCGGTTCATGGTGGAAATTTCGGCAAAGCCATCGAAGTTACGGCGGGCGGTGTCAAGCTGTTTTAGAAGTGACATGCGTTCTGTCAGTCGATCTGCGGTGACATCGCCTTCGAGCGACATGGCAGGGCCGCGGAGCTTGAGCGGTTCTTCGCGGGTTCCCTGAATGTACATGGGGTCGTGTTCAACACCGATGCGGGCGGCGAATTGACCGGGTCGCGTGTAAGGGGCGCGGCTGGGCATGTGGGGTAGAGAAATCGCGTTCGGCAGACTCTTGTGTGTGGGGCGTCGCGAGGCTACAACCGAGCCCATGTAAGGCCAGTCGTCCGGCATGGGAGTGCGGTTGTTTCCGAGTGTGATAAAGGACTGATCGGGAATGTGTCCGGTCAGATTGTAATAGTAGCCGGCGTGATGGTCGTTTGTGTTGACGGTTGCACCAACGGAATTGATCACGGCCAGGTGATGTGCCTGTTTGGAGAGCATCGGCAGATGCTCGCAGAGTTGAACTCCTGGTGCGGAAGTCTGAATGGGAGAAAACATCCCCCGATAGTTGGAAGGCGCCTGGGGTTTCATATCCCACATGTCGAGATGCGAAGCACCGCCACACAGAAAGAACAGAATGGTGGATTTGGCAGTTTTGCGCCCGGGGGCCGTTTTGTTCTGAGGAGCAGACTTAACAGCGGTCGGTTTTCCGAACGTCATACCGGCAAAGCCGACTCCCGATGCCACCAGAAATTGCCGTCGTTGCATATCTCGTTCCTCTGTTATGAAGCAGGAGTCCGGTATAGACTCAATGGTATCATGTGCAATGTAAACAGGTTGCGTCTCATATCTGTTGATGCTTATGTTAACATTCTTTCCAATTTAAGTCCAGCACGACCTTTGAATGCTGTCGGGAATTGTTCAGGTCGTTACTATTGGAATAACTGGTAGTTTCAGTGGGGGGAGCGGATCGCTGTCTGTTCTCCTTGCATCGTCCATTTCTGTGGCCTGTTTTGAGGAAAATCTTCCGTGAATCCCCGCCGGAGCAGTCAGATGAACCGGAAAATTCTTCAGTAACTCTATGATTGTCACGCAGACTCCTGCTGCTTATGAAAGGTATTTCATGTCTTTATTGTGTTCCCGGGTCCTGGTTGTATTCTTCTGTTTCCTGATGATCACTGCCGTCGAAGCAGGCGGGAACCCAGGCATCAATCAGCGGGCAATTGATAGCCTGAAGGCAGGAAAGACCGATGTAGCGTATGCGTCCTGGTGGGGCTTCGATCGGGAAGATGCGACAGCAGCGTTACAGGCGGCGATTCATTCCGGTGCAAAAAAAGTGATTATTGAGAAGAGGGAGGCAGCATGGATTGTGAAGCCGATCCAACTGGCCAGTGATCAGGAAATTGTGTTTGAAGAAGGTGTTGTAGTTCAGGCGAAAAAAGGGGAATTCAAGGCTGCTACCGCTTCGTTGTTTAACGCGTCACTGAAGAAGAATATTAAACTGACGGGTGCAGGAGCCATTCTGCAGATGCGGAGAGCCGATTACGATGCGGCTCCCTATACCAAAGCGGAGTGGCGGAACGGCATCAGCATCCGGAGTTGCAGTAATGTCACTGTTTCCGGGCTGGTGATTCGCGAAACCGGCGGCGATGGAGTGTATCTGGGCGTGTCTAAACGGGGTGTGACCAACCGGAAGATAACGATCAGGGATGTGGTTTTTGAACGCAATTATCGCCAGGGAATCAGCATTATCAGTGCCGCGGATTTGCTGATCGAAAACACCGTGTTTAAAGAAACGGCCGGCACGGCGCCGATGGCGGGGGTTGATTTTGAACCCAACCACGCTGATGAATGCCTGGTTAACTGTGTGCTGCGAAATTGTGTTTCGGAAAATAATCAGGGTCCCGGTTATCTACTGTATCTGCCGAATTTAACCCGGGATTCAAAACCGGTCTCCATTCGGTTTGAGAACTGTCGCAGTACAGGCAAGGGGAGGGCCCTCTCCTGTACGACCAGAAATAACACACCGGGCAGCGTGACGGGATCGATCGATTTTGAGAACTGTACTTTTGAAAGTACCGATCAGAGCCCCGTTCAGTTTCTCGACAAGCCGGCAGATGTCTGTCCGATCACTCTTAAAAAATGTACGATCATCGGCCCGGAGAATGATGATGCCGCACTGCCGGTCATCCAGTTTACCGCGCGCGCCGGAGTCGTCGGTAAGATTGGTGGCGTGACTTTTGATCAATGTGTAGTCAAATCTGCTGCCGGACATCCGGTGATGTCGTTCTATGATGCTTCGTATATTGGTTCCGTGGCCAATGTGACGGGAACATTGCAGGTTCAACAGGGGGATCAGAAAGATAACTACCGGTTGAATGCCGCGTTGATTAATCAGTGGATGCCGCCCAGCGAAGCGGGCAATATCACGCCTTATCAGATTGATATCAGCCAGCTTCAGCCTCTGGATTCGAACGCTACAATCAAGACAACGCCGCGACGCATGGTGCGTCAACGTGCGTTGTCTCGATATCTGCTATATGCAAAGCAGGGAGACAAGGTCTCTGTTCAATTGACCTATCATCAACTGGTCCGTTATACGGGAGTCAAGCTGCCTGTGACGGTGATTGCTCCTTCCGGTAAGGTGATTCCCGTGCCCGCGGTTCCTTTTAAGGAGACTGCGACCTGTGAATTCAAGGCTCCGGAAACGGGCGTGTATCGTATCAACTGTGATCCGGGAGCGAACTTTGTCACGGTCGATCAGTCAACGCATCGTCTCTGCCTGACTTCGGAAGGGGCACCGATTCGACTGATGGCGGCGACTGGTGACTTCTACTTCTGGGTTCCTGCTGGAGTTGAAAAGTGGTCGGTGGGTGTGTTTGGTGGCGGTGTGGGAGAACGGGTCAGTGCGAGACTGTATGATTCGTCCGGCCAGCAGGTCTGGTCGGAACAGAATATCGTGAAGCCCAAATTGTACACAGGACTCCACAAGCAGAATCCAGCGGGAGAAATGTGGCGACTGGTGCTGGACCGTCCCACAGAGGGGGGCTTTGAAGACCATTACGTGCAGCTCGTCGGTATCCCGGCCGTGCTGGCGCTGACCCCCGGGGAATTGCTGGTTCCCGCTGAAACTGTCGAGAAATAAGAGTGATCAAGGATAAGCCTGGGGCTTCAACTGCGTCTTTCTGATCAGCCAGAATGCTTTCGTTGGCGTTCTTTCTGCAGATTCATGACGATTGCACTCCTGGATTGATAACAAAACTCTCTATGAAGAATTCGAAGTGTGCTTCATGTAAACTACTAAGCACAACTGAGGTTCTGAATAATATGAATCTCGACAACCAGAGTGTCCACTTCCCCTCAGGCTGAGCAGATCATGTTGTCTCGATCTGATCCTGATCGATCCACATTTTCGGGAACACTGTTGTCACTGGTGGAAATGTGGCAGAGCTTTCTCTGAAAAATCGTTTCACCCCACTGGTTCGAACTTTATAATAAACCGGACCGCCTCTGGGGAAATTTGAATCGATAGCGGCTCTGGTCGATTCCCCAAATCAGAGAGTGAGGCCAGCTAAATTCAATCGCAACAGGAAAGAGAATACTTATGGAACGTAAAGAAACATCAGAGTTTGATCAGGAAGTTCTGGATTTGTATGACGACTATGCTCATGGACGACTCAACCGCCGTGATTATATTAAAAAGCTCGGGATGTTTGCTGTGGGGGGGATGACGGCGGAAGCTCTGATGGCCAGCCTGAGCCCCAACTATGCCTGGGCAGAGCAGGTCAAACCTGATGATCCACGCATCAAGACCGAGACGGTCACCTATAAGTCGCCTGAAGGGGCGGGCGAAATGAAAGGCCTGCTCGCCTGGCCGGCGAAGGGGAAGAAGTTTCCGGCCGTGCTGGTGATTCATGAGAATCGCGGTTTGAATCCGTATATCGCAGACGTCGCGCGGCGGCTGGCCGTCGATGGCTTTCTGGCGTTTGCCCCCGATGCATTGACCCCGCTGGGTGGTTATCCGGGCAATGACGATGACGGTCGTGCGATGCAGGCCAAACGCGATAAAG
Source organism: Gimesia algae (assembly GCF_007746795.1). NCBI lineage: Bacteria > Pseudomonadati > Planctomycetota > Planctomycetia > Planctomycetales > Planctomycetaceae > Gimesia > Gimesia algae. The sequence goes on along the minus strand of NZ_CP036343.1, from coordinate 2,188,321 downwards.
CTAAGATGACCGAAGACTTTATCGCCGCGGCCAAGTTCCTGGATACCAATCCGAAGTCGACCGGTAAAGTCGGCGCTGTCGGTTTCTGTTATGGGGGCGGTGTGGTGTATGAACTTGCCGCTAAACTTCCCGATGTGGTCGACGCAGGAGTTCCCTTCTATGGTCGGCAACCTGACCTGGAAGATGTGTCGAAGATCAAGGCACCGCTGATGATTCAGAACGCTTCGCTCGACAAACGCATCATGGCCGGAGCCGGGCCGTTTGAAGCGGCGCTCAAAAAGAATGGTAAAACATTCGAGGCTTTCGTGTATGAAGGGGCCAATCACGGCTTTCACAATGACACGACTCCCCGCTACGACGATGCCGCCGCGAAAAAAGCATGGGAGCGGACAGTGGCCTTCTTCAAAAAGAACCTGGCAGAAAACGACTAACCTGCAGTGGATCTCCTTCCCGCTGCCACATCTGATGGCAGCGTGGAAGATGCAGTTTTTTGTTTTTATTCACAAGAGAAATGTATGCTGTGTCCCGATGAAATTGCTGATGTCTTGTTGCGTATTCTCAGTGTGGCCCTGTTGCGAATAAGGAAATCAGGCAGTGAAGGACATGCTGAGGAGTGTGAAACGGAAGCAGATCACATTCACAATCTGCCTGCCATCCTCCAAAACTACTCTCCCGAACTATTAGAGTATTACTGGAATATTGAGCGCACTGGTTTTCTAACCAGTATGGCTGGAAGATCTCACGGATCGTTTCAGGATGAATGGCATGATCTGCGTCGCTTGATGGACGAACACGGACTTAATTGCAGAGACGAAATGTAAGATAGCATTCAAACCGGTTGTGTGTTGAAAGTGATGTGAGAGAATAGAATTGCTGTATCTGATATCATCCCCTCATTTTTTCTAGATTTGGCTACCCATGGAACTTGATTTTGAAGGTGCGGATCTGGATCGTGCTTACGCCGTATTATCGTCACTGGTGACTCCTCGTCCGATCGCGTGGGTGACATCACTGGATGAGGCGGGCGTCGTGAATGCGGCGCCTTTCAGTTTTTTCAATGTGCTGGGCGCGCATCCGCCGATCGTCGGGTTCTGTCCGGGGAATCGCGAAGATGGTACGCCGAAAGATACCGCGATCAATGTGCGTAAGCTGCATGAGTTCGTGGTTAACCTGGTGGATGAATCGCTGGCAGAGCAGATGAATCAGACGGCAGCCAGTCTGCCTTTTGGCGTGAGTGAAGTCGAAGCGGCAGGGATGGAAGTGTTGCCGTCTTCGACTGTCAAACCTCCCCGACTCGCGGCTGCACCGGCGAGTCTGGAGTGTGCGGAATGGGGGACGCTGCAGATCGGCGATAACCGGCTGGTGATCGGGCTGGTCAAGCGGGTGCATATTCAGGATCAGTACTGGGAAGCGGATACCATGCGCATCCGGTCGGAAGAACTGCGGCTGATTGGCAGAATGGCCCGGCCCAGCTGGTACTGTCGCACGACAGATCGATTCGAAATGGAACGACCGCAATAGTCGAACGCCTGGTCTCCCCGATGCCTCAGTGAAGCAAATACCACAGGAGACGCGACAGTCAAACGGGACACCGTCTAAATTGTCAGTCCCGCCCGTTCCGGCTGGAATAAAATTTCTTCAACTCGAATTTTACCGCCGCCAGCTAAAGCCCGACTGCGTAACTGATCGCCGATGCGGTAACCGAGGATCGCGGTGCCGATGGGCGTGAGAATCGAGAGTTTTCCTACTTTAATATTCGCATCCTGCGGATACACGAGCGTATAAGTTTCCAGTTCGTCAGTCTCCAGATCACGCAGTCGCACGGTTGAGTTCATGGTGACCACATCTGGGGGAATCTCGTCTGATTCTACAATTTGCGCCACAGCAAGTTCGGCATGAAGTCCGCTCAAATAAGGTTTATTGCCGATTGCCTGCGTGAAATCGCTGCGTAGCAGATTATGCAGCCGCTGGTAATCGGTTTTGGTGATGAATATCTTCTGCTGATTCATCGCTGGTTTCCTCTCATGTCGTGGATCGTCGAATTGAAGTGCTTCGGGTGATTGGGAACAGTCCGGATCAACAGAAGTCTTTAATTGCAAAAAACAGACCAGTCGTGAAAAAGTCTCCAGAATATTTCAGCGATACGGGAATATGCTATTGAGAGTAATAAAAAAGACTGCCTCTTTTAAGAAAGGCTGTGACAATATCGGCGTACTGAACCGTATGTGTGAACTGCCGTTGACAGTCACTGGAAACAGAGGGTGTCAGTTGCGATAGTCGGCGGCAGACAGCCCATGTTTTTTTAACAGCTTGTGCATTCCCTGGCGGGAGAGGCCGGCCTGCTGGGCTGCCTGTGAAATATTGCCGGCATGTTTTTCCAAGAGTGAAGCGAGGTAAGAGTGCTCGGCCGTTTCGACTGCTTCATTTCGCGAGGCATGTTGTAAATCGATGGACGCGGATTCCCCGTCAGTTACATTCCGCCTGAGTTGTTCTGGCAGATCGGTGAGTTCAATGCAATCGGAACGCGACAAAGTGGCTGCACGTTCAATGACATTTCGCAACTCGCGGATGTTTCCAGGCCAGCCGTACTGTTGAAAGCATTCCAGCGTCTCAGCAGAGAAACCACTTACCGGTGACTTTGCCGGCTTGAGTTCGGGGAGAAAGTGTTCTGCCAGCAGCAGGATGTCAGTTCCACGATCACGTAGGGGGGGGAGTTCAACATGAATCACTCCCAGTCGATAAAACAGGTCTTCGCGAAATCGTCTCTCTTTAACTTCCATTTCCAGATCACGATTGGTGGCGCTGATGAAGCGGGTATCGACTTCGATCTGTGTGTTGTTTCCGACGGGGGTAAACTTTGATTCCTGAATGGCACGCAGGAGTTTGGCCTGAGAGGTCAGCGGTAATTCTCCCAGCTCGTCAAAAAAAGCGGTTCCCTGATGACAGAGACTGAGCAAGCCAGCCTGATCTTTCACCGCGCCGGTGAACGATCCTTTGACATGGCCGTACAGGACCGACTCGAACAGAGATTCGGGAATCGCCGTGCAGTCGATCACCTGGAAGTTGTGTTTCTGCCGATGACTGTGCAGGTGAATGGCGCGGGCCACCACTTCTTTCCCTGTTCCGCTTTCCCCCGTGATCAGGACGTTGGCATCACTTTCTGCCAGGCGATCGATGATTTCCAGCAATTCCATGACAGGAGCACTGCGGCCGATGATCTCGGGGTATCGATCTGACAGTTCACGTTGTTCCGGAACCTCAGTCGCAGGTGTGTGTGCAGCCTTCTCAGTGCTGGCGATCGCGCGGCGGACACTGCTGAGTAAATCTTCAAATTTGACAGGCTTCAGCAGGTAGTCGGTAATGCCCAGGCGGATACTCTCAATGGCAGAGGGGATGGAAGGGACGCCGGTTACCACAATCAGGGGGATGTGAGACCAGTTGCGTCGCCCTGCTCGAAGCAATTCGAGCTTGAAATTTCCGGGCATGTTCAGATCCGAGAGAATCAGATCGAATGGCTGGGTCTGCAGCGCTTCGAGTGCCTGTTGCGCATTGGGAACGCAGACGCATTCGTAACCTGATTTGCGCAGGAGTTCGCCCGTGGTTCTCAAGTAAAGCGGTTCATCATCGGCGATTAAAATACGGTGTGCGGGAGTGTTCGTCATGATCGTTCTGCTATTGTTGAAAGTGCCTCAGGATTGCTGGGTCGATATGGGAAAACTGGCTGTAAAGCGGGCCCCCGATCCGGGAGCACTTACGACATCAATACTCCCGCCCAACGCTTCGATCAGACTGCGCGAAACAGAGAGCCCCAACCCCATTCCCTGGCGAGGCATACTGGGTTTGGTGCTGAAAAACGGGTCAAAAATGCGGGGCAGATTCTCTTCTGTGATCCCCGAACCCTGATCTGCTACCTCAACTCTGACTGTTTCGTTCAAGCTACTGACGTGGATGGAAACGGTATCGCCGGGCGCTGAGGCCTGGATCGCATTTTGAATCAGATTCAGCAGGATCTGTTTGACTTCTCCTTCAGGTAATGTGACCTGGATGTCGGTTGCAGCGGCTTCCCGTTCCACCTCAACCTGTGCCTTGCGCGCCGCTGGTTCCAGCAGGCGAATGACATCTTCCACGATGTTGCCGATCATGAAAGATGTGGAGCGTTGGGCACTCGGACGATACAGCTGATACATCAGATGCGTAATCGAACTGATTCTTTCAATCTCCCGATCGATCAGTTCCAGCAGTTCGAAGTGTTCGTGCTCCGCTGGTACGTCTGCTTTGAACAGGGCGAATGCGTTGCGAATTCCTGCCAGGGGATTATTGACTTCATGCGCGACGCCAGCTGCCAGTTGTCCGAGTGCTGCCAGCTTTTCCATTTTGCGACGGTTCTTTTCCAGCTGCGTAATCTGTGCGGTCCGTTCCTGCACCAGCTGTTCCAGATGCGCTGCGTGCAGTCGCAACTGCTCGCGCAGTTGATTGCGTTCGGTAATATCGCGAATACTGGTTCGAAAGCCCAGATGCTTTCCATTCTCGTGAATCATCGGCTGCCAGGAAACGGCCATCCAGAGTTCATGCCCTTCACGGTGGATGGCGCGAAACTCCACATCGTTTCCAATTTCATCCGCCTGTGCCTGTTTCAGAACTGCAGCAATCTTATCCCGATCTTCCGGCGCTACGATCGGCAGAGGGTAATCGCTCATCGTCAGGCATTCTTGCGGAGAGTAGCCGGTCATCCGTTCTACCGCAGCATTCACCCATAACAGGCGGCCAGCACTGGTATGCCAGCTTTCCCAGTCATACGTACAATTGGCAATTGCACGAAAGCAGTCGTTGTTGAACACATCATCGGTGGGAAGAGTCGTTTTCATAATTTTGATTATACGCTGTTCCACATCGTAACTGATAGAATTCAACAGGAAAAAAGTAAGTCAGTCTGCAGTCAGATCAATTTTCCGGACTGCAGACTGCTCGGAACGTGTTTCAGTTCAGATATCGCAATAAAATCGCGATGAGCGTCACCAGCATGAGAATGAATTGTCCCAGCAGAATTTCCCGGCTGGTCATGAGGTTGATGACTGGTTCACGGTGCTGATCTGGCCTGAACGAGAAGTGAGGTTTGTGTGACATTGCTGGGGTCCTTTCTAAAGCGATTGATTCTGGTATCCCCGCTGAAATGCGTACCGCCTGTCCCCCCGAGTCCTGCAGCATCTTACTCCTCAGTCAATTCGCAGGAAGCTGCAGCGAATCGAGGTCGAGGGATCATGATGCAATCGGTGTGCCACTCGCCTGCGGTTTGGCCGCCTTCCTGTTTCTGAAACGGTGTTGCGTGCTGCAGCGTCTGCTGTCCGCACGGACGATCAGAACTGTCGCTGTGGTTGATAAGCCAGTTCGGCACAGGGTTTGCGAATCCAGTCATGGAGTCTGATTACGGTGAGATCAGGGAGCTCTGTTTGCAGGAGCCTGTTGGTCCTGTCGGCAGCGATTACTGTTTTTTTCAGCAGAACGACGACAGAAACATCAGATTGCCTTCAAGCAGGGTGTCAACGTGAATTGCCTGCCCTGTGCGAAGACCGTCAACCCCGGTTGACAGTAGAGGGCAGCACATCAGGAATCGATTTCAGCTCATAGAGGGGCAATGTTCTCATGTCGAAGATCACTCTGAACCAGCATCCAGATTTTTTCAAGTATTTCATTTCTCGAATTGTATCAACGAACTACAGAATGCTGTTCCATGAGCTGAAGCTGGACATGGAGGGAGGGCGATTGTGTGTGCGTGGCAGCACAGCCTCCTATTACGCTTTACAAAGATTGTTAAGCATCGTGCGACAAATATTTGCGGCGCGGGACAGCAGAACGACCTGTCCCGTTCACATCTGGATTCAGGTTGGTAAAGAACAGAGGCTGTTCGAAGCCCACTTCAAGCAAAGGGAAGAAACAAGATCATGATCAGCGTCAACCCGAAACTGACAATCAATGCTGCCTTTTTGCAGGAGATCAAGGATGACAATCTCCGGCTGTATGGACTGCTGGATCATCTTCGTGCCTGCTGGCTGGTGAATAGTCCCGATGTGTTCCGGCCGGAATGGTTCAGTAGGCTCATCAGCGATCTGCGCGATCAGATTGCCATGCATTTTGCGCTGGAAAATGCGTTTGGATATTTCGAAAAACCGGTGAGTTCCGATCCGCTGCTCTCAGCCGAAGCACAGCGGCTGCATGCTCAGCACGAGGAACTGTATCTGCAAATCTGTTCCATCGCAGAGCAAGCCGAGGAGATGCTCTATCCGCACATGGATGAAGAGGCCTATACCAGACAAGTTGATCTGTTTAGAGACTTCTATCGTGCATTTCAGGAACACGAATCAGCAGAGTTTGATCTGATGGTCAGAGTCTGCTCTGAGCAGCAGAAACAGCAGCGACCGCTGATTTCGACTGATCAGTAAACCGGTTTATAGGGGAAGTGAACAGAAAATTATAAGAATATTCCCAGCGGGTGTTATTTCTAATTATCTTATTGTCTGCCAATCAGCGTTAGATAAAATGGACTTAGACTGTGTCCGGTATTACTGTCACGTCTCCCTGTCCCTTCGGACCGAAAAAATCTATCGAGAGACGTTATGGTGAATTACGACATGCTCTAGTATCCGAGTGACTTTATTTTTCACAGAGGAGAGTTAGATGCGAAACTATGACTTCGAATGTGTTGCGTTGCAGACCGACTGCAGTGCTCAAACGAAAGAATTTGTCGAAACTCAGTGGGACCAGGCAATCGATCGGATTGATAACTGGATTCGTACTGTCAGCATTTATCTAACCGATATCAACGGCCCGCGCGGCGGAATCAGTAAACGTTGTCGAATCGTCGTGCATACGCAATCCGGTGCGCCCGTGATTGTCCAAGATACCCAGGAGCGGATTTCCACGGCGATCACGCATGCCATCAAACGAGCCGCGCATACGCTCAAACGACAGGTGGCTAAAAAACGTAATAAAAAACGTCAGCCTCTGCATTCGATTACCGAACCGTTACCAGAAGTCGAAGCGGAAATTTAATCCGTATTTCAACAATAGAATCTATTAATAGGGTGCGTCAGTCTGTAAAGGGCTGACGCACTTTTTTTATGACTGCTGCTTGATTCAAATCAGCATTGCTGAATCACAATGATTTTCTACAGGGCGCATAAAAAAACGGCTGTTCGCAGGAACAACCGTTTTTGAATTGCTGGAATCAGGTTCGACGAACCGGATTCACTAGAGCGCATCACATTTAACCATAGCGTCTCCCAATCTATTATACTCGGTCCAAATGGCCCTGGAGACGCTACAGTAAAACTGGACACAGTCTATTGTTTAATATTCGCCAATGACTTTTCCGTCATTGATCAATCCCAGGTACTCGTAGGTTTCTGAACTGATGTTTTCGCTCAGAAAGCTGATGCGTCCATCACCGAAAAGGAAGTGACAACCGCCGACGTGTGTACTGCTGGCGGCTCCATCGGTCGCGCCTGCGTTATTGATCAGGAAGTTGCCATTAGCGGAAGTTCGCAGACCGTTGTCCGAACGGGTTCCTCGGGCGCCAATCCAGATGCCACCATTGGCGGCTCCTTCGGTAGTGCGTTCTCCTGCCAGAAATGTGTTGCTGGTACCGTCTATAAAATCACGCATTCGATTAGCAGAGTTTCCATAGAAGGCACCTTTGTAGGTGGGCGTTGTTGTACCAGAGATAGGGCCATCGCCATCCCAGTCGGTACCTACGACTGCCAGGTAGTTTGATTTCCCGTACGAACCACGGTCGGTATTGATGCCTCCCATCGGGTCGGAAGGACAGATGAAGGCGGGCAGAATGGTCTTTGCCAGGGTGGTTGTGCCCACTGTTGCGGTGGTGTCGTTCAACCAGTGAATACCGGCCCCGTTGCCCGTGGCGCCAAACATCCGTGTGGAAATGCTTTCGTATAAATTGGCCTGGTCCATGAACGGGAGAATATAAGTTCCCCAGGCAATACCCAGTCCATTGGTCGCACCGAGATTGGGTGCACCACTGGAAAGTCCCTGGTACATGAGGGGGAAGACACGATGCGTATCATGGTAGTTATGCAGCGCCAGGCCGATCTGTTTCAGGTTATTCTTGCAGGTACTGCGACGTGCTGCTTCGCGGGCCTGCTGAACGGCGGGAAGAAGTAATGCGATGAGGATAGCAATAATGGCGATCACAACTAGAAGTTCGATCAAAGTAAAGCCGCGTTTCTCGTTGCGTTGAGTCATTCTCATAATAAGTACACGTTCCTTTAAAAATAGAGGTTAGAAAGCACAACCCAAGTGCTCAAACTGTGCTTTGAAGAGTAGAAAAAGCGGGGATGAATCATCAGTCGTGCTGATGATGTGCCCCGGATAGGCATAATAGAAATGAATTGAACTTCTTTAGATATTCATGCATGCTCTGTGCGGCTGATGGAATTGATCCTAAGCGACCTCAAGCTGGGGTCTCCCCGCCAGGTCGAACCAGCCAACTGGATGAGCAGATTGGCGGAACTGGTTCTGGAGGTTGCTTACTGTGGATTGCAGACTTCGCCCTGAATCGGTCGCTGTTCCCAGCGAGGCAGTGCGAGAAATCGCATTGGCAATCAAAGAGCCGTTCAATAATATGTGTCTTTAAGTATATGTCTGGCAAGAGTTTAACTCGCCTGCTACAAATAAAATCGTACGGAAATGATGTTACTTACCGATAAATTCTTATTTTATTCAAAATAACTTAAAGATCGGCTGTCGAAGGGGCGAGATGCGTGGCATCAAGTTCACTGGTGGGAGCCGTGTGCAGGATGAACGTGATTGATTTCAGCAAGCAACGACGGGATGTGACCTGCTGGTGTGATGCTGAAGCAGTGGTTTTATGGGGTGGGAGGGAGCATCGTTTGCTAATGAATCACCAGGCACTGCCAATCAAAAACGCCTGCGTTCTCTGGGTTAAAGTAGAGTTGCTGCTGAACGAAGCTACGGGGCTTTAGTTGCCGGTGGTTTCGTTCCGAAATCGCTTTCAATTTTGCAGTTCGGCAGGACTTTCTGCAGGTCGGCAATGCCCTGGGGGGTGACTTTGGTTTCTCGGAGATCGAGATTCTCCAACTTCTTCAAACCATAAAGGTGTTGCAAACCGGCATCGGATACGGGCGTTAAATCAAGTCTCAAATCCCGGAGATTCTTTAAGTCCTGCAGATGCTCAAGCCCCGAGTCAGTGATCTTGCAGTTGGTAAGATCCAGTTTGCTGAGGCTCTCATGCTTAGTAAGTTGTTCCAGCCCTGTAGTCGTGATTCCTGTGCTTGATAATGTGAGAGTTTCTAATTGCTTCATGCCTTGCAGGTGTTTCAATCCCTCGTCCGTAATTTTGGGGACAAGATGAGCAAAAAGTTTCTCCAGTTTTGTCAGACCTTCAATGTATCCCAGACCTGTTTCATCGACTTGTGAATTGAAAGATATATTTAGTGAGGTCAACTGTTTCAAATCCCCCATGGCTTTCATACCCGAATTGGTAATGGCCGCACGGTTCACATCAATGGTATGCAATCTCGGCAGATCCTTGAGGTGACCAAGTCCTTCCCCTGTGATCTTAGTTTTTGACAAACGTAAAACTCTTAAATTCTGGAGCCCCCTGAGATGTAAAAGTCCCTCATCTGTGATCTTTGTGTAATCCAGAAATATTTCTTCTAAATTTTGCATCTGCTTGAGATATTGAAATCCTGTATCACTGATTGATGTAGACTCAAGAAATAAGTACTTGAGAGTTTTCAGCTTTGCCAGACGTTGCAGATCGTGGTCTTCGAAACTCGCATTCTTCAGGCTTACAGAATTAAATATTACAGGCTCGGTTGGCAACTCTTCGATCTTGTAATTTAATTTAAAGCCGATGCCAATGCCTCCACCCATTCCAATCACCCACTCAGCAATCTCACGGTCAGTCATGGGTGAGTCGCTTGTCATGATTGGCTTCGTTTCGAAATCGCTGACAATTTTGCAGTTCGGCAGGGCTTTTTGCAGGCTGGCAATGCCTTGGGGGGTGACTTTTGTCTTTTGGAGTTCAAGAGTCTGCAACATCTTCAGGCCGGAAAGATGTTTCAAGCCTTCATCAGTGATTGGCGTTGAATCTAAACTCAATACCTTTAGATTCTTCAAGTCTTTGAGATACGCAAGGCCGGAATCAGCTATCTTGCAGTTACTGAGACCGAGTACAATCAATATCTTTAGACCGTGAAGATGTTGCAGGTCCACATCACTGATTGACGTTGATTCTAAACCCAATATCTTTAAATCCTTCAAGTCTTTGAGATGCCCAAGGCCCACACCGTCGATTTGTGTATTAGTGAAAGATAACTTCTCAAGCTGTTTCATGTCTTTCAATTGCTCTACACCAGAATTGGAAATTGCGGTGCTGCCAACATAAAGAGTTGTCAGGCTTGGCATGTTCGAGAGGTAACCGAACCCCTTATCAGTAATTTGTGTACCGATTAAACTAATATAGTTTAACGGGATGTCTTTCAGATATTGAAGTCCCGTGTCACTAATGAGAGTATTTTCAAGATTCAATTTCGGTAGGGTTTTCAATCCAGCCAGGCGTTTCAGATCGTCGTCTTTCACGCTCGTACCTTTTAGGTCTAAAAAGTTGATGACAAACGGTTCGGTTGGCAACTGTTCGATCTTGGTGATACTCTTACCGCCGGTGTTTACCCACCCGCCCATTCCAATCACCCACTCAGCAACCTCACGGTCAGTCATGGGGGTGTCGCCTGTCGTGGCTGGCTTAACAACCTGCAATTCATCTTCCACCTCCACCCATTTAGCACCAACAATCTTGCCATCATGTCCGTTGCCGGAAGAGTCTTTCAGCACATCACCTGTGCCTTCATCGAAGTGGTAGAGAGCCAGTGTGTTTTTGTCGTTTTCAAAGTGGTCCGTTGGTGTGAAGTCTTCGGAGTAGCGTGCGGTGTTGGAAAAACGTACTTCATCGATGGAACCTTTGATTGGAGGGCCTTTATACCGATTTCCAATGGTAATGAACTCATCTGTATGAATATTTGATCCATTGAAATTCATTTCTCCTTTTTTGTGGCCATTCACATAAATTTGTGCAACATTCCCTTTGTAAGTGACTGCGATATTGGTTCTTTTCCCAAATTCGACTTTGGAATCGGTTTGCAGCACTTGGAATTGACCATTATTCGAAACACTCGTAGACCATTCTTTTTCTTTTCCCTCAGCTTTTGAATAACCGATACCGAAGCTGGTCAAACTGGATCCATTTGCAATAATCCTTAGTGGTCTATTAGAATTCTCATCAATGGTGACCCATGCTTCGACTGTCAAGTCGCCCGCTGTTTCATGTTTCAGAGGTAAAACGACACGATCGGAATCGTTTTGGAACCGTATTGCAGAATGCGATTTCGCTGGGGTACCCGCAGATGGCATCTTCTTCTCAGCCACTGCCAACGGAACCATACTACCCTGCAACTCATCATCTACCTTCACCCACTTCGCACCGACAATCTTGCCATGATGTCCGTTGCCAGAAGAGTCTTTCAGCACATCGCCGCTGCCTTCATCGAAGTGGTAGAGGGCCATTGTGTGTTCGTCGTTTTTAAAGTGATTGTCTGGGGTGAAGTCCTCGGTGTAACGGGCGACGTTGGAGAAGCGAACTTCATCGATGGAGCCTTTGAAATTCAGGTTATCCTTCCATCCAATTGTAGTGAGGTATCCATTACGAAGTTCTGATCTTTTGAAATTCATTTCTCCTTTTTTGTGACCATTCACATAAATTTGAGCAACGTTCCCCTTGTAAGTGACTACGATATTGGTTCTTTTCCCAAATTCGACTTTGGAGTTGACTTTCAACTTATAGAATTGACCATCATTCATAACAGTCGTATTCCATTGCATTTCTTTTCCCTGAATTGTTGAATTACCGATAAAGAAGCTAATCAAACTGGATTTAATTGCAATGAAATTTTGTGGTTTTAAAGAATTCTCATCAATGGTGACCCATGCTTCGACTGTCAAGTCGCCTGCTGTTTCATGTTTCAGAGGTAAAGTCACACAATCGGAATCGTTTTTGAACCGTAGTGCATAATGCGATTTCGCTGGCGTACCCGCAGGTGGCACCTTCTTCTCAGCCACCTTCAACGGTTCCAACCGAACCTTGATCGTCTCTTTGCCACCCGCTTTTACAATGAACTGTTTTGTGAATGTTTCGAATCCGCCTTTGGTCACTTGTAATGTATGTGTCTTCTCATCCGCCACCACTTCAATCGGCTCTGTACCTTTACCCGTCTTGATGGTGATTTTCTGTTGCTCATCAACGGAAACCACAGCCCCCGCCAATTCGGGCTGGTCGACTTCCAGAATGATGGTCCCTGCCGCAGTGTCTACTTTCAGTACGATTCCCGCTATTAAAATGAGCGAAGCCAGCACAACACCCGCAATAATTCCACCCCGTTTTCCGATGGACTGCTTTCGCTTTGCTAACGGTTGATAGCTGGTGCCGCCCAGCGTGTGATTCAAAAAGCCAGAAGTGAGGCTTTCATTTTGAGTATCCGTCAACGGTTTCTCTGCCGTCATGGCATCCGCTGACATGACAACAGTCTGACTGGATGCCATACGCTGTGATTGCAGAAACTTGTGTAACTCTGGTTCGGACGGCTCTGTTGCAACAGTCGAGGAAGACTTCATCTGAATACAATTGTCAATGGCGACAATGACTTCGCTCATCGACTGAAATCGATCTTCCGGCTTCTTGGCAACCATCTTCTGAAACACGGCATCCACATCCTGAGAAATGAGGATGTGCTTGCCTGTCAGGGAAGGAATGGGATCGTTCTGATGAGCCATGATTCGGTTGACCATGGTGCTTCCACGGTAAACCGATTCCCCTGTGAGCAGGTAATACAGCGAACACCCTAAACTGTAGATATCGGAACGGGCATCGGCAGTGTGCGTGTCTTTGGCCTGTTCCGGTGCCATGTAATCGACGGTGCCCATCACGGAGCCATCTTGAGTCAATTGCGTGGCTGGAATCTCGTGGGCTTCATCTTCGATCCGAGCCAGGCCCATGTCCAGAATTTTGACACACCCATCATTGTCCAGCAACAGATTGGCGGGTTTGATATCACGGTGAATGACGCCTTTGTTGTGGGCGAACTCCAGGCCCTTCGCCGCCTGCAGAATATAATCGACGGCGACATCAACCTCCAGCACACCCTGTTTTTTCACAACCGCTGAAAGGTCAATCCCTTCCACATACTCCATCACAAAGTAATGCACGCCATTGGCTTCATCGGCATCATATGCGGCAACGATGTTGGGATGGGTCAGCTTGGCGGCTGCTTTGACCTCACGATGGAATCGCAGGATAGACTGTGTATCTCTGGTCATCGCAGCGGGCAGAGTTTTGAGGGCGACTTGCCTTTCCATACGACGGTGTTCAGCCAGGTAGACGTCCCCCATTCCGCCAGCACCGATTTTATCCAGAATGAGATAATTGCCCAGCAGCAGCCGGTCGCCTTTGCCCTGATAAACCAGCTGGGCTTGTAGCTTGGTGACTTTTTTGTGTTTCACCAGCAGCTTGCCCAGGTCTTCGGCAGACTCCGCTGCAGGAGATTGCGACTGTTGAAAGGCAGTGATCTCCACAGCGGAGATAACACCACTTTCATCCAACTGAGATATAAATTTTTCCAGGGTTATCGACATCGCTGGCGCACTAGCACGAAAGTGAACTGAACAAATGGGTTACGTATAGCTACTCTACTGAAATCATTGATTTAAACAAAGCTTTATTTACGGCATTATTGTGCATTAAGGACCTGTTCGCGATACTGGACAGAGTGCGTGTATACGTATGTTCTGAATTTCAGGGTTGTCTATCACCTGAGGATGAGTGCTCGAATCCTGTTGTCGCTGGTGGAGCCTCTCATCAGGCGTTTTTATACGGCTCTCCGTTTCTGCGTCTACCACCGCGGTATCCCTTCGGAGAGGAGGAGTAGAGCGAATAAACGGTGCAACATCCTGCCCTGCGGGCCGCGATCAAACTCCAGGACAGACCTCGGAAAATGGAACGATTCCTGCACCTGACACTGATTTTGCTCTCACACAGAATTGCTGTTTCATTCTTGTTCGCAGCCCTTACACTATCTATTAGTGAGTCAGATTATTTTTCGTATGGTTCTCAATGAATCATCGTATCACCGTGTGTTATGGATGTCAGGAAGAGGTTATGCATTTCACTTATCAATTGACCGTGCTGTTCGTCGTGCTGGCCGTGGGGCAAACCTGCCTGGCCGAAAACTATCCTCAGTTCCGGGGCGCGCATTCCAATGCCGTCTCTGCCACGCCGCTGCCTGTCAACTGGTCGGATGAGGCAGGAGAACAAACCAATATTCGCTGGAAGAAGCCCCTTGAGGGCGAAGGCTGGTCTCAGCCCATAGTCTGGGACAATCGCGTTTACATGACGGCTGCGGTGCCCTCCCATCCAGTAAAGAAAAACAGTGCCCGGCCGGAATCCAATAGAGGTGACTACAGCCGCGATCGTAACGATCTGGTCAACGTGTTGTATCAATACCAGGTCGTCTGTCTGGATGCCGCCAGTGGCAAGACGATCTGGAAGAAGACAGTGAAAGAAGGTAAGCCGCCGTTGAAGCGGCACAACACCAACACCTATGCCACGGAAACGCCGGTCACAGACGGGAAGCGCATATACGCGTACTTCGGCATGAACGGCGTTTATTGTCTCGACCTGAACGGCGACGTGTTGTGGCAGAAAGATCTGGGCGTGTATGAGATGCGGGCCGGCTGGGGCACGTCGAGTTCACCGGTGCTGTTCGAAGATCGGGTGTTCATTCAGGTTGATAACCAGGAGCAGTCGTTTCTCGTGGCCCTGGATACGAAAACCGGAGAGGAAATCTGGAAGGTCAACCGTGATGAAAAGTCGCAATACAGCAGCCCCATGATCTGGATGAATTCACTGCGGAACGAACTGATCGTGGGGGGCACGGTCTATCGTTCCTATCATCCCGCGACCGGAAAGTTACTCTGGACGCTGGATATGAACAAAGGGCGTTCGTCGGCGACCCCTGTTGCCGTCGGCGATCGGCTGTTCATCGGCAATGAACTGCGTAATCGTGGCGGCGATGACGACGGAGGCGGGCGGCTTTACTCCATCAAACCGGGTGGCGCGGGTGATATTACTCCGCCGGGTGACGTCAGGCAGGGAACGTTCGTGGAGTGGCGGATAGACGGTTCCGGCATTCAAATGGCGTCGCCTACTTATTTAGCTGGCAACCTGTATTTCTTCGAACGCCGCCGGGGCATCATTCGTTGTGTCGATATGGATACGGGGCGTCTGGAATACGAGAGCCGCGTTCCGGGAGCCCGCGCGTTCTGGGCGTCTCCCTGGACCGACGGCAAACACCTTTTCGCGCTGGATTCCAACGGCAACACCCATGTCATCGCCGCCGGTGACGAATTGAACGTGGTCGCCGTCAACAAACTCGACCAGCAAGCCTGGGGCACCCCCGCCATCGCCGACGGCAGCATCTTCATCCGCACCGTCGACAACCTGTATTGTATTGATGCAGGTCGGTGAATGGGGTTGGTTGGTGGAGTGATCTGATCCCTTTTCTACACTGACTGAAACGGTAATCAATGAAAGGTCTCGATTGATGGCACGCTTGCAGTTTAAAGGTATCGTTGTCGGCGGAACGCTTTTATTAGCGAGTGCGATATTGTGGGGAGGGCCGTTGGTGGGCCTGCAGGTTCCATCTTACCTTTATTTGCCATTACTGGTGATTGTAATTGTCGCCTCTTTGTATCTCGTCGGTCATTGTACTGCGGAATCATAATCTACGGCTCGAAACTTGAATTCTATTACCGCTGATTCAACTCTCACCAGAGACTACTAAAAAAAACGCCTGAGTCCTCTTGCTTGAGGGCTCAGGCGTTTTTGTTTTATGGTTTGCTGTTTTGTCATTCGCAACAAGCAGAGTGGCGAATGTGTATCTGCTTCACTCTTTCGACTTCAGCGGGAAGTCAATTGTGTTCGAGCCCGGTTTGACTTCTGCGGTGAGGGTGGTCTGGGCGTTGTATTTGGGGGGGAGGATTTCCGGGCGGGCTTCTCTATCCTGGCCGCCGCCGGTTTCGTCGGAGAAGGCTTCGACGGCGGTCGTGATGATGACCTGGTGCGGGCCGATCAGGGCGCCGTTTTCATTCACGGTGTAGGCCAGTGTATAATTTCCCTGGCTGTCGGTTTTTCCCAGGGAAGGACGTCCCTTTTCGGGCTGGAAGGTGACTTCCGCGTCTGCCAGTGGTTTGTCATCCAGGGTTACGACGCCGGAGACGGTGCCCAGGGGGGGCGTGTCGCTGCCTCCGCCGCAGGCTGACAGGAACAGCAGGGAGAGGCTGAGAAGAGACATGTTTAACATCGCTGCGGGTTTCATCGATCTGCTTTCCGGGATCTATGTGGGAATGGGTGAAACGGTTCAGACTGAACAGAACCTGGATCTGCTGTGTCAGTGTGCGTGAGATCAACAGATCTCCGCCGCGATTCGGGGTAGAAGGGAATCGCGGGGAGCTGCTGACGTAGTTTAATACTCGCCGATCACGTCGCCGTCCTGGATGGAGGCGAGGCGTTCGAAGGTACTGTCGACCACACCGCCGACAGCGATGCTGTTGTCGATGTTTTCACTGAGGAACTGCACGCGACCGTCACCCATTAAGAACTGGGCACCCCCGGTATGCAGACTGCTGTAGCCGCCGTTGGCCTGGTCTGAGGTGGAGGTGGGGTTGATTCCAAAATGGGTAGTGCCGGAAACGCTCAGGAGTCCCTGGTTCGCTGCGGTGTTGCCTGTGCAGTTGGCACAGCTGGGGCCCTGTCCGAGATTGTCTCTGACGGCGAACAACATGCCGGCAATCATTTTGTTGCCGGGGATCTGGTAGGCCCGTTCCCCCATGAGAATGGTGTTACTCAGGCCGTCGGTGATATCGCGAATGCGGCAGTTGCTGTTGCCCCAGAATGCGCCAGTGCCGCCGGTCGTGCCATCCTTGTAGTTGCTGGCTTTGTTGGCGCGATGGTAGGCATTGTTGTTGGAGGCGACATAGTTGGTGAGGGCGACGCCGACGTTGGAGGTTCTGCCTCCTGAGGAATCGAAGTAGTCAATCGTGTAACCGGCGTCGGTGTGCTTCTGAGGGCCGGTATCGGACGGGCAGCGGAAGACGGCGTAGGTCTGCTGCATGGCGGAAATGTTCCGACCGAAGGCATAGCTGGCGGGGGTGTTGCCGACATCAAAACTGTTGTAGACCGTGCCCAGTTCGACGTAGGGTGCGATGAAAGCGGACCAGGTCCAGTGTCCTTCGTCATCGCCGACATTGGGGTCGATCACATAAACGGGAGGCAGCATGCCGAACGTGGAATTGTAATTGTGAACGGCCAGGCCGATCTGCTTGAGGTTGTTTTTGCAACTGCTGCGACGGGCTGCTTCCCGCGCCTGCTGGACCGCCGGGAGGAGCAGGGCAATCAGAATCGCAATGATGGCGATGACGACGAGCAGTTCAATCAGGGTAAAGCCCCGAGGACGAAGTGAGCGCGACCTGGCTGTCATGATTTTCACACTTTCTAATAAATGAAATAAATCAGGTAATATGAATGGAAATAAGTTGAGAGGGATCACAGTGTGACCACACACGCTACGCCGCAAGAGGGCTCCATTCGAACTGGTATCTGCAGCAGTTTCTGATCTGCTGCGCGAAAAATTGCAGCGGCTATTCAGTCGCCAATGAAAATGGGATAGATCTAATGTTCATGTGTAAATGGGTTTAACCCATCATTTAGTAAACGTATGGCGAAAGAGTCATTTACCGGTCTAATGTGGAAATAAATCAAAAGATCTGGATATCTGCATGATTGAGGGCTCGATTTGGCTGTGTGATCGCAGGAAGCCAGGTCGAATGTGATTGTATGATCACTATTATGCAGATTGTTCATTTGGGGGTGGGATCGGGACTTCGGGTAGGATCTGGAGTGCTGCTGGTCTTCTTTTGTGTGAGTCGATCTGACAGTTTTCATTCGGGCTCATCCATTTTTAATTACAGATGGCAGCCGGCGCGGCCTTGCATGAAGGGTCATGAGTTGGAAATCTTCTCTTACTTTGTTCGCTTTGAGTGAAACCTCTTGCTCGCTACGCTCGGCCCGAATTGCATTCGGGCCCACCCAATTGAATTACAGATATTTAAGGGATTTGATTTCATGTTTTATTCTGCGATTGATGGCCTGGTAATGATGCATCTGATGGTGCTTATTCTGGAGAAGGGCGCGGGGGCGTCAATGGGGATGGACAGAATCGGGTGGCGATATGAATCGATACAGGCGCGATGCAGGGCGGTACCAGGGCGGTGCCGGGGTGATGGGCAACGAAGTGCGGCGACCCGCAGGCATACATTACGAACCGGTGTGGATGCGGGCAGTGAAGATCTGGAAAAATCGGGCTGTATTCCAGTGATGATTCCGAACCACTGTCGCGTGTTTCAGTGCACTGTAAACTGGCCACGCGCGCGACACAGAACAACGTTTATCGCTGTTGGCGCGGCGGGGTCAAGTCGAAAATGGACAGGAGGTGTAATTGAATGGGTGAACCCATTCTAAAAATCCAAAGGGGAGTTGACTCACGATATCATTAAAATGATAACCATGGTCAGTAGACCGGTACTATCAGTAGACCGGATGCTGGTCAAGATTGTTGGGAACAATTCTGATGTGATTGTCTATCTGGTCGATCCAGGGTTCTTTGACTGCAATTTTCAAAGCCAGTTGCATCTGATAATAAGAGGGCAGTTCTCCCCTGAGGATCAGGGTGGAACCGTTTGATTCGCAGCGTATCGTTTTCAACTGGGGGTAGCCTATCTGATGAATGGAACTTTCGATTCGACGATTAATAAAATCGTTCGGCAAGGTAGGTTCTTGCAATTTCTGCATGGGATAGTCCTGGATCAAATTGAGGGAAAAATAAAGCACCTGAATCAGAATGGTGAGACCACGCAGTTTTGCATTTGCTGTACCAAAGATGATCGATTCACTGCGCAAAAATGACAGATTTCAGGGACAGAAATGTACGGGGATTTCCCTGCACATGGACAACGTTCTGTAATGTGTGGTAGAGGTGATTGAATAAATCGGAGGCTGAACTCCGCCTTTGTTGTATCGAAAGCGACCAGTGGAGAGGTCGCTGGTCGAGCAGGCTGGTCTCGCAGCAGTCAGGAAGGATCGATTTTCTGGAATGTAAGCCCGGTGTGACAAGTTGACCGACCTGAAGATATCCTGCCTCAGGTAGTTCTGACAGGTCATGCGGAGGCTGTCTCCTTTTATCTATATTAAGATGTACTTTCCTGCTTTTGGTGATTGTTTCGAACAGTTTGGAGTAGCCTGGATCTCTTTAAAGAACAGTGAAAAGCAATTTGCGATTGCCGGTTGTGATGTGATATCATAAGTGACTTACCGAAATGATGTTCATAACCTGTTCAAAACCCTGTAACAGACTCGCCTCATGATTTCACGCTACAATTTACCCATCCTGATTGTTTTGCTGGTCGACATTGTTTCACCCGTCCAGGCGGGCCCGATTGACTTTGCACACGAGGTGGTGCCGATTCTGAAGAAGCATTGCGTTGCCTGTCACGGCGGCCGCGAGGCGAAGGGATCGTTTTCCCTGAACACCCGCGAATTGTGGCTGAAGTCCGGCTTTGTTGATCCGCAGGACGTCGAGGCTTCCTATGTGCTCGAGCTGGTCACTTCCAGCGATCCTGAAATGCAGATGCCTCCCAAAGGTAAGCCACGACTTTCAGCCAAAGAAGTGGCGACCCTTAAACAGTGGATCTCCGATGACCTGCCCTGGGAAGCCGGTTTTTCTTTTGGCAAAGTCGCTTACGAACCACCGTTGAAACCACGTCGTCCCGCACTTCCGCCGGCTGAGGGAGACCGCAATCATCCGATTGACCGGTTGATCGATCAATATCTGTCAAAGCATAAACTACCGCGACCCGGTCCTGTTGATGATGCGACTTTTCTGCGACGGGTACATCTCGACCTGGTGGGGCTGTTACCAACTCCCGAAGAGTTAAAAGACTTTCTGGCTGACACTTCATCTGATAAGCGGGCGTTGAAAATTCAGGAGTTACTCGCAGAGGATACGGCTTATGCCGATCACTGGCTGTCATTCTTTAACGATCTGTTAAGAAACGATTATAGTGGGACCGGCTTCATTACCGGTGGGCGAAAACAGGTTTCCGGCTGGTTGTATGAATCGCTGTTATACAACAAGCCATTCGATCAGCTGACCCGGGAATTGATTGCGCCCCCTTCGGAAGCCAGCCGCGGTTTTATTGACGGGATCAAATGGAGGGGCAATGTGTCCGCCGGCCAGACTGTTGAGATTCAATTCGCGCAGAGCCTGGGCCAGGCGTTTCTGGGAATCAATCTGAAGTGTGCCTCATGCCACGACAGTTTTATTGACCGCTGGACACTGGATGAGTCATACGGACTGGCAGCGATTTACTCGGAACGTGAACTGGAGATTCACCGTTGCGATAAACCGATCGGCAAGACAGCGCAAGCGAACTGGTTGTTTCCGGAGATCGGTAAAATTGACGCCAGTGCCTCACGGGAAGTCCGCTTGCAGCAACTGGCGGCGCTAATGACGCATCCCGAGAATGGACGTTTTACGCGGACGATCGTGAATCGACTCTGGCATCGCCTGCTGGGGCGGGGGATTGTGCATCCGCTGGATGCAATGCAGACCAAACCCTGGGATGAAGATCTGCTGGACTATCTTGCTGTTTCTTTAAGTGATCACAAGTACGATTTGAAGCAACTGCTGGAACTGATCACCACGTCAGAAGCGTATCAGTCTCAAGTGGAAGTCGTCGAAGGAGCAGACGGTTCAGACTATCTGTACCGCGGGCCTCGTTCCCGTCGGTTGACGGCAGAGCAGTTTCTGGATGGTGTCTGGCAGATGACGGGCGCCGCGCCAGGCAAGTTTGATGCCCCGATCTTCCGAACAAAAATCGAGCAGGGAGGGGCACCGGAATTCGATCTCAAAGCACAGTGGATCTGGGGTGATTCCGCGAAAGGAACACCACCGGCTGACGAGACGATTGTCGTCAGAAAAATCGTCGAACTGCCGTCTGCGGTGAAGCGGGGTGGTGCGGTTCTGACCTGCGATAATTCACACATTCTGTTTATCAACCGGCGGGAAGTTGACGTGGGAAAGAACTGGTCCCAGGTGCGAACCCTGCCGCTGCATACTTTATTAAAACCGGGTAAAAATGATATTACTGCGCTCGTGAAGAATGGTGGGAAAAGTCCGAATGCTGCGGGATTCTTTTTTGAAGCCCGGCTGGAACTGGAAAACGGCGAGCAGATTTCTTTCGCCTCTGATGAATCGTGGGAGTGGAATCCCCATGCGCCTGCCACACGCGAGGGGCGACTGGGAGGCATACAAGGAAAATGGAAGCCGGTGACTATCGTCAAACCGGTTGGCAGCTGGACCAAGGCGGTTGATGCGCAGGCAAAAAGTTTACTCGCTGTTGCTGCTGAGGGGAAGCAGCAGATGGTCAGGGCGTCGTTGTTGAAGAATACGGCTTTAATGAAATCGCTGGGGCGTCCGATGCGCGAGCAGATTGTCTCCATGCGCCCCAGCCAGCTGACGACACTGGAAGCGATTGATCTCTCCAATGAAGCCTCACTGGCGGAGGCCTTTGCCGAGGGAGCAAAACGACTGATCGCGCAAGCGGACGGTGATCCGAAACGCCTGACAGAGTACCTGTTTCTGTATGCTTTGTCGCGTACACCGACGCCAGAAGAATCGAAACTGATTGGTCAGATGCTGGGAGAAACACCACAGCCTGCGGAGGTGGAAGACCTGTTATGGTCAGTCTGCATGTTGCCCGAGTTTTTTCTGATACGCTGATCTGTGGTATAATAGATGAGTGAAATCACCAGGACACAAATTTCTTAGACTGCGAGAAAGACTAATGACATTTGAATTCGATCCCGATGCTCCAGCACAGATTGTCCGACGTGATTTTCTCAGACAGTTGAGTGCAGCCGGAGCAGCCGCTTTAATGGCGGGAACACCGCGTTTACTACAAGCCAGTGCACCCGGGCATGTGAAGCATCCGCAGGCGACCGCTGACAGTTGCATTCTGCTCTGGATGGGAGGAGGGATGGCGGCGCCGGATACGTTCGATCCGAAACGCTATCTACCGTTTAAGAAAGGGCTCA
This sequence comes from Gimesia algae, assembly GCF_007746795.1. Classification (NCBI taxonomy): domain Bacteria; kingdom Pseudomonadati; phylum Planctomycetota; class Planctomycetia; order Planctomycetales; family Planctomycetaceae; genus Gimesia; species Gimesia algae. The sequence continues at coordinate 2,166,027 of NZ_CP036343.1, read as the reverse complement.
AAGTATCTGACATGCTGAGTACCTTTCCCGCGATTCCGACTGCTGTCGACGGTCTGCAGATCTGCGAAGGGCTGGAAGGAATTGCCTCGGTGATGGATCGTGCCACCCTGATCCGGTCTGCAGTGCAACCGGATCTCGGCAGCATCCTGCATTCTCGACATCAATATCACTGGCATACCGGTTATGTGCCGCCTCAGACCGTGGCCACCCCGCATCTGGGCGCCTGGATGGCGCGGGTGGCTGGCCCCCGTAATCCGGTGATGCCGGCCTTCATCAATATTGGTCAACGGCTGGAAGGAGTCGGGGAAAGTGAAGAACTCAAGGCGTTCACCACAGCCGGTTTTTTCGGCAGCGAATATGGGCCACTGAACCTCCCTTATCCTGAGGAAGCGGCCCGCTCGGTGCGACCGCCACAGGGCATGACGGGAGAACGATTCGTCAACCGAAATAAACTGTATCGCCGTTTGATTGATCAAAGCCCGCAGCGCGAACTGATGAGTGACTATCAGCAGGAATCAATGCTGCGGTCGATGGACAAGGCCTATCGGCTGCTCAATTCCAAAGAACGGGATGCATTCGACATTACATTAGAGCGGGAAGAGAAACGCCAGAAATATGACACCGGTCGATTCGGACGCGGCTGTCTGCTGGCGCGGCGACTGGTGGAATCAGGAGCTCGCTTCGTGGAAGTCACGACTGAGTACGTTCCCTTTCTGCATTGGGATACTCATGCCGAGGGGCATACCACAGTGGACCGGATGCACAAGGAAATCGATGCGCCGGTGACTCAGTTAATTCTCGATCTCGAAGAACGCGGATTGCTCGACAGGACTCTGGTCATTATCGCGTCCGAGTTCAGCCGGGATGCGTTGATGGAGGGACAGCCGGGATCCAATGCCAACGATCAGGCACGCGAGAAAGTAGATCAGGTTTCAGAGATGAAGCATTATGGCCTGCATCGTCATTTCACCGGTGGCACGAGTGTGGTGATGTTCGGCGGGGGAATGAAACGCGGATTCGTGTATGGAAAAACAGCCGATGAACGACCATTGATGGCGATTGAAAACCCTGTCTCCATTGAAAATCTGCATGCCACCATAATGACCGCGATGGGCATCAGCCCGAAAACCGGCTTCGATATTGAAGGCCGCCCGTTCTATGTCACAAAAGATGCCAAAGGAGAGGCGGTCCAGGAACTCTTTGCCTGATCGAGTTGATATTCGGTCAGTCGCGGCAGGCTCATTTGAGCAGGGCGACATCGTCATTTTAAAGCTGGAAAAGAGATGACTTAAGTGACGTTTTCATCAGGACCGATATAGCGTTTGATCGTCTGGAGTAAAAGATTCTTATCAATCGGTTTACTTAAATAGTCGTTACAGCCACACTCAATGCAGCGGGACATATCTCCCTGCATGGCATCGGCGGTCAAAGCAATAATGGGGGCAGTAAAACCCAGTTTGCGGAGTAGTCTGGCTGTTTCATAGCCATCCAGTTTTGGCATTTGCATGTCGAGCAGAATCAGATCGAACAGCTGGCCTTTCTGCATGGCCGCCGTAACGACAGCGATGGCTTGTTCTCCATCGACGGCCTCGGTTACGGTTGCACCGGCGAGTGTCAGAAATCGTTTGCTGAGAAAGCGAATGTCACGTCGGTCGTCGACAACCAGGACATGGCAGTCAAGAACGATTTCCGTTTCCTCTTTCGGTGTTTCTTTGGCTTCCCCCGTAGTCAGGGGTTGAATCATTTTAACCCCGGAAATGTCACCCGTGGCGATGGTCACAGTAAATTTACTGCCTTTGCCTTTCTCGCTTTCTACGCAGATTTCTCCACCGAGCATGTTAGCGAGACGCTGGCTGATGGCCAGTCCCAGTCCGGTACCGCCGAACTCACGGTTGACTGTGTGGTCACCCTGTGAAAAAGGGCGAAACAATCGTTTCTGTTGACGGCTGGTAATGCCGATCCCGGTATCGACGATTACAAATTGCAACTGGTGATTTTGACAGGAAACGAAGATGTTGACGCTCCCTTCCATCGTGAACTTGATGGCATTCCCGACCAGATTAATCAGAATCTGTTTCAGTCGTTTGGGATCTGACTCAATCTCTGCAGGGATCATGCCCTGGTAGAAGATTTCCAGTTCCAGACGGTTCTCAGCTGCCCGGACATCCATGATTGAGCAGACATCTTCCAGAAGTTGATGCGGCGAAAATCGTTCACGGATGATATCCAGTTTACCCGCCTCAATCTTTGAAAGATCCAGAATATCATTGATGATATCCAGAAGAAATTCACCATTGCGACGCACCGTACTAAGATAAGCGGTTGCGATTTTGTGGTCAATTAAATCATCTATCAGATCGATATAACCCATGATGGCAGTCATGGGGGTGCGTATTTCATGACTCATGTTCGCCAGGAATGCACTCTTGGATTCATTGGCCGCCTCTGCCATCTGGCGGGCTTCTTTCAGTGACTGTTCGAACTGTCGCTGGCTGGTGATGTCGAGCAGTGTGCCGATCAGCTGCGTTGGCTTGCGTCGCGAACCTTTGCCTGTGAAAACGGGTCTCGCATGCAGACGCACCCAGCGAATCTCTCCTTCAGGGCGAATAATGCGGTGGTCCAGACTCTGGTTACCACCTTCCGGAAGCACTGCTGCTTCCTGTAGATGCCTCAGATAGGCGCTACGATCTTTGGGATGAATCCAGTCGGGTACTTCGCCGAATTTCAGTTTTTTATCGGTCTTTTCAGGAAGCCCCAGCATACGTTTCATTTCAGGAGAGTACGCTGTTGTTTCTTCTATCAGATCGATGTGCAACATGCCGAAACCTGCAGACTCAGCTGCATTTCGTAATCGTTCTTCACTGAGTTTGATTGCCAGTTCTGATTTTTTACGTTCTGTGATATCCAGATTCACACCCACCATGAGGGTGGAATTATCAGAGGAGTCTGTCGTCAGGTAAGCGGTTGAGAGTACCCAGGCGTAAGAATTCTCCGCCTGTCTGGTACGGAATTCCGCGCGAAACGGTTTTCCGGTCGACAGGCAGTTGCGCAGGTTGTTTTCGACACTCTCGCGATCACTACGATGGACCAGATTCAGGAACTGTTGCAGTCCATTCTCTGAATCCTCCGGATGTATACTCGATAAATTCTGATTGTCATACGACCAGAAAATAATATCTTTCACAACGTCCCATTGCCACAATGACAAATTTGCTGCCTGCATAGCCAGACGCAGTCGTGCTTCACTGGCGCGGACCCGCTGATCCTGTTCTCTGGTACTGGTAATGTCTGTATTGGTTCCAAACCACCTCAGGATTTTACCTGTCGCATCACGAATAGGTACGGCGCGGGAAAGGAACCAGCGGTATTCTCCCTCTTTGGAACGAAGGGGGAAGGTGTCTTCCCAGACTTCACCCGTATCCCAGGAATGCTGAATGCGTTTCACAACTCGATCCACATGCTCAGGGTGATGCACTTTTTTCCAGCCCCAGCCCTGCATCTCTTCCAGTGTTGTCCCCGTGTATTCGAACCAGCGTTGGTTGTACCAGAAAATAAAACCTTTCTCGTCTGCCATCCAGGCAAACTGGGACATGTTATCGGCCAGGTCACGAAAACGAGATTCGCTTTCTCGTAATGCTGCTTCCGCACGCGCACGTTCCAGGCGGACAAAGATTCGTGGCGCGAGTTCCTGTAACAGATCAATCTCGCCGGTCTGCCAGTGATATGGCTGTTGTTTGCAAATGGAGAGTGCAAATTTCAAACGCTTGTCACTGACAAAGGGAATGGAGAGGATTGCTCCTGTTTGAATCGAGGCAAAGTTTTTTGCTGTCTTTGATTTCCTGTCCTGATTCTGAGTGTTATTAATCAGTATCGGCTGACCTGCCAGTAAAGGCTCCCGTTCTTCCTCGCCCAGAAAATTGGTGATGGTGTGTCTTCCTGAGATACTGGACAAGCCCGACTCATGAAATTCGTAGACGACGCTGGCGATCTCTGCTTCTTCATCTAACTCAATTAAGAGGCAGCGTGATAAGCCCAGGAAATCTGCGATCCTGGCACAGGTCTGTTGCATGATTTCTTCAGTAATTAATGGGGTTCCCAGCAGCTGTTGCAGTTCATCAATGAAAGCCAGGTTGAGCTCGCGCTGTTTACGTTCGGAAATGTCACGCACGGTTCCGACGAACATGACTTCGCCGTGCATCAATGCTTCACTCACGGTCAGTTCCATGGCAAAGGTGCTGCCATCTTTACGCAGCCCCCGGAATTCTTTTTTACTCCCGATGATCTTCGCCTGTCCTGTCGTCAGATAAGCGTTGAGGTAGGAGTCCTGGGCGGAGCGCCAGGGTTCCGGCATCAACATCTTGACATTTTGCCCCTGCAGTTCTTCGAGCTCATAACCAAAAAGTTCCTGCGCAGCCGGATTTATCGAAGCTATGTTTCCGTCAGTATTGATCGTAATCATTCCATCAACGGCAGAATTGAACATCGACTCCAGGCGTGCCGCTGTCTCTTTATGCAGGTTTTCAACTTCCACACGCTCACTGATGTCGACACCAGAAGGAATCAGATATTCAACTTCCCCATTTTTCCCAAATACGGGGGCCATCATAAAATCAATCATCAGTCTTCGCTCTGGCCCTCCCAGTCCGGCAGCGAAGAGAGGTACATCATAGCGGACGACTTCACCGGCAAAACTTTTTGCCATCGACTCGCGCATCTTCTGGGACACAGCTTCATCGTATGTCCACCAGGCACATTCAGCGAAATGCTTACCGATGACATCCTCGCGCGTTAAACCGGCGATCTTCATTGAATCATCGTCGACTTCGAGGAGTCTGCCATCACGGTCTATGACGCCGACGAGTCCCAACTGGTTATTGATGACCCGCCGCAGATGGGCTTCCCGGTCCACCAGTTCTGCTTCCGCGCGAGCTCGCTCAAATCGGATACAGAGCCGATTGGTGATTTCCTGCAGTAACTTTAATTCATCCGGCCGCCACTGATATGCTTCACGCTTCACCGCAGAAATAACGAATTTGATCCCGTGGGGAGTCACATAGGCTGAGTTACAGTATGCACCAACTCCAATCTCCCGGAATTTACCTGCGATCTGGGCATCCTGAATCTGGTGCTCAGTATCTGAAAGGAAGAACTGCTGGCCGGCCAGTAATTTCTGTCTTTCGTTTTCTGTGTGAAAATCGCGAACCCGATGTTTTCCCACGATCGATGGGACAGACTTGACATGGTGCTCAAACCGAATGTCTGCATAGTCGGCATTTTCATCGAACTCCACGATCAGACAGCGAAATAAGTCAAGATATTTTGCCGTCTCTCGGGTGGCAACCTCCATCAGATCCTTGACACTTGAGAGAGGAATCAGTTGAGTCTGCAGGTCAGACAGGAATGCCAGGTTCAATTCTTCCCGCTTACTGATGGTGATGTCCTGGGCGACCAGCGTTGCGTAGACGGGAACAGCCGGGTCGAGACTGCGGTCAAAATAAATTTGCTTACGTGCGCTGATCCAGCGGATTTCACCCGAAGGCAGAACCAGGCGATGTTCCAGATCGCAACGGCCATCCCCACATTCCTGAATGCATGCCTGGATCTGGTCTGCTGCAGCCTGACGATCCTCAGGATGGTAAAGGTCCAGCATTTCATTCCGGGTGATCAAGATTTCCTGATATCCCAGACCATAGATGGCAGCTGCTTCCGGAGTCAACGTAATTCTGTCACTGGCGTAATCAACGCGACCCAGTCCCAGGTTTGCGATTTCCACTCCCAGTTGCAGTTGACGGCGGGACTCCTGTATTTCGCGTTGGGCCTCTTTTTGTTCGGTGATATCGTTATTCATTCCGACCCAGCGTACAATCGATCCATCACGGTTTTTCTGGGGCACCCCTCGGGCATGCACCCACCGCCATTCACCCTCCCGATTCCAGAGTCGATATTCCACAGAGAACGTCTCTACATTTGCAACAGCGCTTTGCCATGCTTGGATTGTCGCCTGCTGGTCATCCTGGTGGACGACGTTCAACCAGCCGGTACCTTTCCATTCCTCGTATGTCTGTCCCGTGAATTCACGCCAACTGGGGGAGTCTTCGACGACGATGCCTGCCGCATCGGTCATCCAGACAATCTGAGATGAGGCATCGATCAGCAACTGAAACAGTTCCTGACTGTTGTGCAGTTCAGAGACATCAATGAATGTAACGACAATTCCTTCGTTCTTCCCTGAATGAGACTGGTAGGGTAAGACCCGCCGGATATATATTTTTCCTGAAACAGCAATCACCGTGTGCTCTACCGGGCTGCCCTGCTGCAGCTTGTGAGGATCGGGCAGGGGAGGCATTTCTTTGACCAGAGGAACAAAGCGTTCGAGTGGACGTCCAATATCAGAGTTAAGCAGGCCATATATTTCTGTGATCGCAGGCGTAAAACTGCGAATCAGCAGCTCATCGTCAAGAAAAACGGTAGCAATCTGCGTACTGCGCAACAGGTTTTCCAGGTCACTGTTGGTCCGTGCCACGGAGTTACTGACAGCAGTAATTTCTTCTTTGGATGTTTCCAGTTCTTCATTGGCTGACTGTAACTCCTCATTCATCGATAACAGTTCTTCATTAGTCGACTTCATCTCCTCATGAGCCACATCCATTTCCTGCAGCGACTTTTCAAGCTCGTCGCGGGTACTTTGCAATTCGTAATCCAGCTGCGCAATAATGGCATCTGCATGGGGGACAGATCCCGAGAGAGATTCTTCGCTCGCCTCCTTTTTGACTGGCAAGCCCACTTCATGGAACACGACCATAAACAGGCCCTCGTCTTCACCCAGGCGGGGCATTGGCTGGACCGTGATCATCACTTCTTGAACTTGATCCCCTTTTCGAATTCTCAGGTGTTCCTGCTGTACCTTTCGGCGCTTCTTGATGGCTTCATTGAGGGCAGAACGCAGGCCAACGCGTAACCCTTTTGCCGCCATTTTTACAATGTTGTTCTGAAAATCTCCCTCTCCCAAAGTCAGGAATTTTTCCATGTCAGCGTCGGCGTTCAAAATTTGCCCTGATTCGTCGATCACACACGATTTCGGCGCAAATTCGTCCAGCAGAATGCGTTGTCTGAGATTCCGCAGATCCACTTTTGCATCGGGCTGCCGTTCCAGGCTGGATTTTAGATGCAACTTACTTTGAATGAGGGGGACAGTCGAGGCGGACTCCACTGCGGTCCCTTTGCGTTGAGAGATTCGGAATTTGCTGTCTATCGTGCGAAATAACTCGCCATGAGAGGTGATGTTCTCGCTGGGCCCCAGCAACAGATAACCTGAGGGACGTAGAGCATAATGGAACAGGGGAATGAGCTTCTTCTGTAGATGAGGTCCCAGGTAAATCAGGAGATTTCGGCATGAAATCAGGTCCAGACGCGAAAAGGGGGGATCACTGATCAGATTGTGTACCGAAAACAGAACCAGTTCACGGATTTCTCTGATGACCTCATACCGCTTTCCCCGTCTGATAAAAAAACGCTTCAGCCGTTCGGAGGAAACCTGATCCTCAATGCCGACCGGATAGATGCCTGCGCGAGCCACCTGCAGTGCGCGTTCGTCGATATCTGTCGCAAAGATTTGCAATTGTGGTGGTGACTTTAAACGATCCATCACTTCACGGCAGAGAATCGCGATTGTGTAAGCCTCTGAGCCGTTGGCACAACCAGCGACCCAGATGCGCACGCAATCGTCGGAAGAGCGATTTTCAAACAGTCGGGGAAGAACCTCTCCGGCCAGATTATCAAATGCCTGTGGGTCGCGAAAAAACTCGGTCACTCCAATCAACAGTTCCCGAAATAATGCTTGTGTTTCCTCTTCATTTTCTTGCAGATAAGCCAGGTATTCTTTTACATTGCTGCTTTTTAAGACCTGCATTCGACGCTGAATCCGCCGTGATAGAGTACTGGTCTTGTAATGCTGGAAGTTGTGTTCGGTTTTTTTCAGGAGAGTTGCAGTGATTTGAGGAATTGCATCGACAATCTGATCCTGCAAACGTGTCAGGGATTCCGAGGTGTTTAATTTTTGCAGGTGGCGTGCATAATTCAGCAACTCTGAGGCGATGGCATCAGGCGGGAGCACGTGGTCTGCCACCCCGGTCGTGGCGGCACTCCGCGGCATACTGTCGTATTTTGCTGACTTTGGATCTTGTGCAAACGTCAATCCACCGCTGTCGCTGATCGCTTTCAGACCAAGTGTGCCATCGCTGCCTGCCCCTGAGAGCACGACTCCTACGGCTTGCTCGCCTTGATCGTCGGCAAGAGAATGGAAAAAATGGTCGATGTTATGGGATGGATGTAGATCTGTTTCATTCCTGGACAGGTTTATCAGGCCGTTCTTGATTTCCAGCAGCCCTTGAGGCGGGCAGATATAGAGTTTTCCTGCACAGAGTCTCGTACTCTCTTTGAGCACGATCACTTCCAGCGAAGTATATTTCTCCAGAAGTTCCATCAGAACGGGTTTACTTTCAGGGTCCAGATGCTGGACATAGACTAATGCCAGCCCCGGTGCATCCTGAAGTGCCTCAAGCAACGTTCCAAAAGCTTCCAGCCCTCCGGCAGAGGAGCCTACGCCAACAATAATCGGTTGATTTTTGTTCTGTTGACGATTCTGTTTCATCGAGCGCCTTTGGACCAGTAATATTTAGTGACATGTGCCGCAGTGTAGCAGCATGATATGAAGAACGGTTTCGGACCCGCCCTGCGAGCCTCTGATTTGCAGGAGAGTTGACCTACTGCTCCAGCGACTTTCTCACCCGGGCCGTGTTTTTGGGCCCTTGAGTCCGCAACTCGGTAAGTCTGTGGCTCCAGGCAGATTATTTCAACCAGCACGACGTGGTCAATTGGTTCTCACAAATAATCATAACAAAACACTATCACAAAAACAGAGATAATAGCCTGTGTCAAAAATTAACGTAGCGACTTCAGGTATATTTTTCATGAAAATCATTGTGTGTGAGTTACTACGATTAAATCGAAAGTACTCTCAATCCCTGACTCAATAGCGGAGAATGACCTGGCAGGGCTTGAGAACTAGTGACGTCGAAGTCAGGCAGACTGTGAATGATAAGAAGGAGATTGTTGACCACGCAAGAATAACAGACAGGAAGCAGGCTCAGTCGGACATTTTGTCGGGCTGAGCCTGCGAAAGCCGCTTCACATTCAGGGGGGGAGTTCTTACTGCTTCCCGGCACGGATTTTCTCTGCCTGCTCTCGTTTTTTGATATCTTTGGGGTGTTTGGAGAACGATTCGAAGACATCGCCGATGACACGGTCCGCAAGCAGGCTCAGCTCAGTGAGAATAATCGGTTCTGCCTCCGGTAGCAGTTTAGAGGTGTTTGGTTCGTAGCCGCCGACGCTATAGGAATCGGTCGTGGCGATGTAGCCGACGTGTCCGTTGGCGTAACCTATAATGATGGGGGTGGCGCGGTCGGCAATGTCATTCTCCAGTTTCAATCCGTATTCGACCATCGGCTCACCGGGCATGGTTAACAGGAGATAGGGGCCAATCTTCATCGCCTGCAGTTCTGCTTCAATACGGCCTTCTTTGCCGGGTAATGAGACGACTGTGTTAGCGACGCGAATAGGATAGTATTCGGCACGTTCGGCAAGCGCTTCGCGGGTCATGCTGTGTGCCAGTGTGCGGACGACAGCACTGCCCAGATCCCGTCCGGCCCACTGGATATCGGCTTCATCAGCACAGCGATAGGGATAGCCGGGCAGATTCGGACGAATGTCACCCGCACAACCCTGCAGAAACAGAGAACTGGTTTGATCTCCGTAGCACATTTCCACAAACGACTGGGCTTCGCCGGGAAAATCGGCGCTCATTTTGGGAAAACCGTTGGGATAAGGCAGCGAGCCTTTGTCGCCCCAGGTGAAAAAACAGGGATGACAGACGGCATGCATCAGAACCGCGACAGGTGTCAGCGATTTCCCGTCGTCAAAACGCAGGACTTTCACGCGGGGATCATTGGGTCCTTCTTCATTGAGTCGTACCACGGCCCGACCATTGATGACCTTGCGACGATTAATACTGAATCCGATCTTGTCTTCGCCGTAGCCGACTGTGACGGGAGTCATTTTCGACGCCGCTTGCTTTGCGGCAGAGCCGAGCTTGGCAATCAGTTCTTTTCCCCAGCTGGAATTGGCATCGAAACCGGGTCCGGAGTGATTGTGTGATGCCGCCACCATGATGTTGGCTGCCGGGATGCCCGTTTCTTTTTCGATCTGCGCTCGGGCCGGCTTCACGATTTCCGTATATGCGCCAATCAGGTCCAGGGTGACGATTGCTACTTTGGTCTGACCGTCATCCAGTACGAGCACGCCCGCTCGCAGGGGATCACGCACGCCTGTGACTTTGCGCCGATGGCCGACGACTTCTAACTGATTGACTTCTGCAGGGGTAATGTCAACTTTGGCTACGCCTGCCCGTAGATTTGATTTCGCAGCAGACTGGCCTTCAGCGGCAGGAGTGATAAAAGTCAGACTGGTGGTCAGCAGCAAAGCAATACAAAGCTTTCGGTATATCAGGTGCATGGTTCAGGTTTCATTTCATGATAAAAAGTAGGGGGGAATCAGCCATCTTCTGGCGCAGGGGGAGGATATAATTTTCCCGGTCTCAGGATTTTTCTCTTCGGCAAGCTGAGAATGAAATCGGATCAGGTACAGATCACTCCCGCCTTCAAGTTAGATATTATAAAGCAATTCCCATAGAGAATGCCCGTTCGATTCTTCAATACTGGCCTATAATCCGAAAAACGGAAACCTTTTAAATCAGCTCCCGAATTGGTTGTCCTTCATCGACAAGATACATGGGACGTCCGGACAGATCGGTCACCGTTGCTGAATTCACGTCAATTCCCAGATTGTGATACAGGGTGGCGAAGACCTCATTAAAACCGACCGGTCGACTCTCGACATGTTCAGCGAAACGGTTCGTGGAACCAATCACCTGTCCGGTTTGCATTCCACCCCCGGCCAGCATGGCACAGGAAACTTTCGGCCAATGATCCCGACCGACTTTGGGGCTGATTCGTGGCGTACGGCCAAATTCTCCCCACACGACTATAGAAACATCCTTATCCATTCCCCGGTTCTGCAGATCCTCCATCAAAGCAGTCAGTCCCTGGTCGAGCATCGGAAAATGTTCTTCTTCATGTTCGAAGATGGTACCGTGCGGTTTGCCGTGCCAGTCCCAGCGACCGTAGGCCAGTGTGACGCAACGGACTCCGACTTCAACCAGGCGTCGGGCCATCAGAAAATAATCGTTCAATAAAGGTCCTGCGTCTCCGTAACCGGCCGGTTTTGTTGAGCCACGACCATAACGGTCGCGCAACTTCGGATCTTCTTTTGAAAGGTCCAGCGCCTGAGCCAGTTTGCTCGAAGTCAGAATACCAAATGCCTGTTTTGTGTACGCATCGATGCCCTGCATCTCTTCAATCACTTCTGCCTGCCGACGCATACTATCGAGCGAGGCCAACAGTGATTTGCGATCATCCAGTCGCTCTGCATTCACCGCGTTCAAGATCATATCTTGTTTGCCTTCTGCGCTCGGCTTGAAGGGAGCATGCGCGACCCCCAGAAACCCGGGTTGCCCTGCATCCGCCCAGGGGTAGTGGCGCATCTTCGGCGATAATCCGACAAACGGAGGAACGGCTGGATCGCTTCCTCCCTGGAGTTTCGACACTGTTGCTCCCAGCGACGGCCAGCCTCCCTGTGGTTGACGACTGGTTTTTCTGCCTGTCATACACTGGAACGAAGCGTGTCGCCCCTCCGCTCCGACAATGGAACGAATAAAGGAAAACTTGTCGGCCATGTTGGCTAACTGCGGCATCAATTCGCAAACTTCAAGGCCTGGAACGTTGGTGGCGATGGGCACACGCGGGCCACGAATTTCGGCGGGAGCTTCGGGTTTGAGATCAAACCAGTCCTGGTGTGGAGGACCACCCGAGAGAAAAATCATGATGACGGATTTATGAGAGTCCCGTTTGCCCGAGAGATCCTGCGCCCGCAGAATTTGGGGCAGCGAAAGTCCTCCCATTGCCAGAGAACCGATCTGCAGGAAATTCCGCCGGGAGATGCCATCACAAAAACGGTGTTGTTTGCCACTCTCAATGGTCAGCATAAGGCAAGTTTCCTGGAGGGACGTCGTTCCGAGAAAATATCATTTAAACCATGGTTTATACACGATAAGGGGAATGCTCAGAAATATCAACACTTTTTGATGAGTTGGTTCAGAAGAGTTTAGTCTCATCACATCATGATGTTGAAAAACACGACGTTTTTACGGAGTTGGTCAGATCTAATACTTAATGGACCCGACACCTTTAATCTTCTCTGCAATGAAATTCATACGGTGCTGGCTTACGGCGGTGTGCCTTTGTTAGAATTGCTTTCATTCTTAATCTGTATCTGATCGCTTCCAGATGCATGCCCGCTGGTCACAGTCGACGTCGGTAGATTTCACTGCACGCCAGTTAATGAGTGAGTCAGCCAATAAGGAGTTTTGTGATGTCCGTAACGCATACGAATCGGCGGGAGTTGCTGCAGAAGGGGGCGCTGCTGGCGGCCGGTTGTCTTGCCGGGGGGCCGGCTGTCTTGCGATCTGCTGAACCGGAACCGCAGGCAGACCCGCCGAAACTGAAGATTACCGGCGTCAAAACCTATCTCCTGCAACATAAACTGAAGCGTCCTTTTGGCGTTTCAGTTTCGGTTCCCCTCGATCAATTCCGGAAGACGCTGTTAGTCAAAATTGAGACTGACGCCGGGTTGATCGGTTGGGGGGAAACGGCTCCGGTCGGAGGTGCCCGCGGGACGATCGACGATCAAATCGGACCACGGCTGATCGGTCAGAATCCGCTGGAACAACGAAAATTGTGGCGGATGATGTGGGGACCGAATTTCGGCAATGCGCTGGCGGTGGCCGCGCTGGATATGGCGATCAACGATGTCCGCGGACAGGCATTGAATCTGTCGGTCGCAGAATTGTTTGGCGGCAGACTCCGCGACCGCGTTCCCGCGTATGCCTCGGCGATGAACTACCTGGAAGATGAACAGCCGGAAGAACAGTATCCTCGCGAAGCGGAACAACTGGTAAAGCAGGGGTTCAAGGCTTTGAAGATGCGAATCGGTCGTTATCCGGTGTTTCGCGAGGCGGCGGTCGCTGCTGCAGTTCGTGAAGCAGTCGGGCTTGATATCAAATTAATGGCGGACGGAAACGCCGCTTATACGCTTTCGTCGGCACTGCAGATGGGAGAGGTACTGCACGATCTGAATTTTGAATATTTTGAAGAGCCCCTGCCGCAATCTCCCCACTATGCCGGTTACGAAGAACTGAGACGCAAGCTCCCTCTGCCTCTGGCGGCCGGTGAAGGCGTTGATTCGCGGGGCAGCGCTAAAGAACTGATCGACCGGCAGTGCATGCACATCATCCAGCCGGACGTCAGTCTGTGCGGCGGGATCGGCGAAGCCCTGTTTATCTCTGAACTGGCGGCGCTGTCAGGAATCCGTTGTATCCCGCATTGCTGGGGAGGAGCGATTCTGATCGCGGCGACCGTGCAGACACTGTCACTGATGCCTGATCCCCACTGGGGCTTTCCCACCGATACCCCCATGCTGGAACTGGATCAGTCGGAGAATCCCTGGCGGACTGAGATCGTCAAAGAACCATTCCAGTTAAAGGAGGGGTTTGTGAACGTTCCCACCCGACCCGGACTCGGCATCGAAGTGAACGAAGAAATCGTCAAGCGGTATGCGATTTAAGACTGTGACTGGTAATATTATGAAGAAGTAAAACGATAATATATTAGAACTGATACTTTTAATACTCTTCGGGCTTACCGATTTCTAAACCACTATCGGGATCTGCTCTCTTTCACACAATAAAGGTTTGAGATCTTTTAAATCGCCTTCTCACAAAATAAGGACGCTTGTCAATGCAATCTTCCATTAAGCTCATCCTGGTGTGTCTTCTGTTTCAACATTCATTTGCAGTCATCAGTCAGGCAACTGACACACCGTCCCAGATCGATGTGAGCAAGATTGGAAGCTCCGTCACTCTGATTGGCAGACTTGGGAAGCCGCTCGGCACGAAAATGCAAATCAAGGGGACATGGGTAGCAGACGAACCGGTGGGAGAGCCTCCACTATTTTCGATCACAAACGTCGATGGAGTAAAGCTCACTATGCCCGTTATCTTCTATAAAGATCAGATACAGGCCACAACCAAAGGGACCTCAGTCAGGCGACCAGCTGCCAAGTTTGAGGACCTCAAATCTTTTAATGCATTTTCAGATTATGATCCAAACTATTCGTATTCGTCATTAATCGGTGAGAAATGGACGATGATTGCCTACGAAACGGGATACATTAGTCTAACCCACAGCGACTTCAATCCACAGGAAGAGGTTCACCCCGCAATGCCAGTCTGGTCTCGTCCATTTACTTCAGAACTTGTTGGTGTGGTGATTTCGAATGATGAAAGTGTAAAGCAAGTTGATCAGGCGTCTGAGAAAGCGTGCCAGATTGATGCGAGCAAGATTGGAAGCTCCGTCACTCTGATTGGCAGACTTGGGAAGCCGCTCGCCACGGTAATGCAAATCAAGGGAACATGGGTCGCAGATAAAGTGGAGGGAGAGCCTCCCCTATTTTCGATCACAAACGTCGATGGAGTGAAGCTCGATAAGCCAATTGTTTTGCACAAAGGTCAATTACACGTCACAACAAAAAAATTGCCAATCTCCGCGGGAAAAGAGTATTTTGATGCATATTTAGATTATCAAAGACCTTCGTCGTTAATCGGTGAGGAATGGACGATGAGAGCCTATGAAACGGGATACATTGACTTAACTCCAAACGAATCTAAAGATAAGAAACCAGTCTGGCCAGTGACAAATAAGCCTCCGTGGTCGCGTGCATTTACTTCGAATATTTACGCTAGTTTGATTTCGAAAAAAAGAAAAGTAAAACCTGAAGAAAAGTAAAAGATGCCAGGTCCATTAATTAATTCGACCTGACATCTTTGTTTTAAATCACGGTTTGCTGGCTTAGTCCTTCAGCTTGAGAAACGCCACGGCGTTATTGTTATTCATCGGAATGATCAACTGCTTGTGTTTTGAATCGTATCCCATCGAAGCGGCGCTGGGGATTCCCGAGGCAATGACCTCGGCGGGTTTACCGGGGCTGATCTTGGAAACGCTCCCGAATCGGACACTGCTGACATACTTTGTTCCATCCGGGAGAATCACCAGTCCATCGTTGCCCCCTTCGGCGGCATGTTCGGTGCGGATCAGTTTTCCACTGGCAGGATCGAAGGTCATCACATCGTTGTTACCGACGTTCACGACCACGACGTTCCCGTCCGCATCAATGGCGACGCCGTTGGGGATGTTGAGCGGATCACCGTCTACAAAGAGCGAAACTTTGCCGTCGGCCGTGATTTGATAGACGCGGAACTCGGGACGCGAATTGGAAACAAAGATGGTTCCTTCCTTATTGACGGCGATGCCGTTCAGAAATGTGGAACCTTCTACCGGGTAGGCTTTGCCCGGCTTGCCGGTTGCGAGATCAAACGTGCGGACCACGTTGATGTCAGCGGTATACAGGGTCCCGTTATGAATCGCGCTGCCGAGCGGATGGTTGAGCGTTAGTCCGTCGCGCGTCGCGCCAATCCATTTCGTAGTGTGAACAGATCCGTCCGGGTTCAACAGTGAGACGTAGCCATCATTTTCCTCCTGGGTTTGCGGTACTCCGGCATTCATGACGACAATCAGATCGCGGGTCGCATCGTAAACACAGCTTTCAGCAAAACGGAAACTGCCATAGACTTTTACGTTGTCCGAGAGGGGAACGAACTTGCCGGCTTCGTTGACGGCTCCCAGTGGTTTTCCCGCCTGAAACGGTTTCGTCGAAGATTTCTGTGCGAGAGCGATGTTGCTCATCAGGGACATCGCGGCGAGGGTCAATACAAAGAACGCTTTCATCAGTAGTCACTCCTGTTGTTAATGGCCTGGGGATCACAAAGATCCTGTTGATCACCAAGGTACCCGATTTTCATTTTACAGGGAAGGTTCAGGCCGCTTCACTGCATGTGGTTGTTGGCGTGCCTGATCGCTGCATCCGGGGGCAGGTCGGAAAGTTCGGTCTGCAGTCTGAAAAGAACCCAGTTTAGAACTGTTTCTTTTGTGGTGAGGACAGTTGAATTCCGGCAAGATGAACCGAGTAGAAAAAATTATCAGCGACGGAAAGTACTGTTCTTTTGCCGTTTATCGGTACGTTGATTTATGACAGAGAGGAGACGCCTTGGATTGCAGCCTCGCGTGACTCGAACAGAGGCCAATAGGATCCTACTTTAATGCATCGGAGCAGGTCCTGCATATTTTCGCAGGCATTGCAGAAGACGGCCTGTCCTCCGGTCTGCCTTGCATGTTGCAGAAGACGAATGAGCGAACTGATAATGATGGAATCCAAATGATTGACTTTGAAAAGATCGACAATGACATTCTTTAATTCCGGCGAACTGAGGAGTTTTAATACCTTGTTCGATTCGATCTGAACGTTGCTGTATAAAAAATGAAGTGTGGATCCCTGAGGAATGACAATCAGGTTGGGACCACACAGTTCCACTTTAAAAATTTCAAATTGATCTACCATGAATGTATCCAGACTGGAAAACGTCTCAAGAAGAATCGAGAATAAAGTGTCACAAATCTGCATTTTACTTTATATATTCAAAATATTGAATGTGATTCTACCAGATCGTCATGCTGTTTAAAAAAGTTTAATTTCAGGAAAAAACGCTTCAGGAATGATGGCCTGAAAAAACATAACCACTCTGATTGGCGGGCAAACGCTCATTGGAGGAGCCCGTTAGCGCCATGCAGAATTCCATGAAAACTATTGCCGGATGAGTCTTGTACTGTTTCATCCGTATTTCCATCAAAGCGGTAGAGGAGAAGTGTCTCTTGATCGACTGCAAATCTATTCTGAGGTGTAAACGAATTTCTATAGCGTTCCACACCGGATATTCTAAAAGCATGGATTTTACCTTCAAAGCAATGGGACTGAACGTTTTCTGTGGGGGAAGTGCCGCCAATCAGTAATTTATTATTAAGGCTTGTACTGATGATTTCTGCCAGGCGTTCCTTCTGCACGCCACGCATCCGAAGCGTGCGGCAGGGCAGTCCATTTACAAACATTCTCCACGATGGACCATTCCAGTGACACGCGATATGCACAGGATGATTCAGGGCGATATCCTTGCTGGAAACTGCGGAGACAGGGATTTCCTGGGAGTGTGGGTCCAGCAGAGACCAGGTCCAGTATTCGCCGTTATTGACATGATATTTCAGGCTGAGATTGCCGAGCTGAAAGATCAGCTGATGAGCGAGTTTCTTTTTTGTTTCAGGTGAGACCCAGGCTTCAATCGTGAAATTATCTGTAGATTGATCAGGAAATTTCGCTTCGATCCAGTCGTCGCCATCAAATTGAACTCCCCGACTGGTAAGTTGTTTGTCGGGTTGCAAATTGACGGACCATTCGGCTCCCGAAATTCTTGCATGATTAAACATACCGCTGAGGTCATGCAGGACTTTTCCTTTCCCTTCTTCAAATCGATATAAAACGACTGTCGAATAACGTTTTGTGAGCAGGGGGGGAGGCTGGAATTCGTTGTGATAAACCTCCTGTTCACTGATCCGAAATTGGGAAACATTTCCCTGAAATCCACGGTGCTGCGAATTCTCATAAGTCGAACCGGAACCGATCCGAAAGGTCGATCTTAAAAATCGCGCTACGCGCTGTGCCGGGTTCTTTGTTACCTTTTCAGGAATACTGCCGTCAACAAATGTGTTCAGCGTTGTTCCATCGAACACACCTGCGATGTGGTGTTTGCCTGATGATATTTCAGCTGAGAAGGAGTGCCAGACCCATTCGCCTTCGTGAAAATACATATGGATGCGGTGATTTCGAAGTACGCAGAAAAACGCGCGCATGTGGGAATGGAGATCAAAGATGACCGATGAGGCAAACTGGTCTTTGATTGTTGCTTCGGGAATATTAACCCAGCATTCGATTGTCAGTGGGGCAGCCGGATTTCGATATTCATAGGTCGCTTCCGCATAATCATCCGTCCCATTGAAGTGTAATGAAAACTGGTCCCGCTTTTCCACGTCAGCGGTCAGGGATCTGATTTTGGCGCAAACACGGAAACCAGTCAGTGCATCACGTAAAATCGGTTTAAGGCCTTCACGAGCAGCAGAGCGGCAATGTTCTGCTTCCCCACCGGCGGAACCACCTCGAATGATGCGATGGACACCAGTGTTGGGTTCCGAGGGATTATTCACCGAGTTGGAGAAACTGTCCTTGTCTGAGAAATAGTCCTGACACCATTCTGAGACGTTTCCATGCATATCTAACAGACCAAATGCATTGGGTTGAAGCTGGCCACAGGGATGAGTTGTCGTCGATTGAAACCAGGCATACTTCGATAGCTCTGATTCAGCGGATGTGTACCAGTTTGAAGTCGTTCCCGCGCGGCAGGCGTATTCCCATTGTGCTTCTGCTGGCAAGCTGAACACAAATCGAGACTGGTTACGGGTTAACCATCCACAATAATTATTTGCGTCATACCAGCTCAGATTGGCAACGGGATGGTCTTCACTCAGTGCGCCATCCAGGTCACTGGCCCAGGTGATCTGGGAATTATTTTGGGTTGACTTAAAGTCAGAGCCGCCTGATCTGTCAATTTCCGCGTCCGTCGTGTAACGGGTCTGACTGACAAAATTGCGAAACTGTTTTCGTGAAATTTCAGTCTTGCTGAGATAGTAGGGGCTTGTAATTCGTGCCAGCTGCTGAGGCAGATCAGCAGTTAACTTTCGGGGATTGGGACCATCGGGAATGGATGGAGGATCCGGCTTCTGGAGTGTCTCTTCGAGGGTACCCAGCATAAATTCACCCGGTGGAATCAATACCAGATCGATATTAACATTTTCTCCTACAGGAACTGCTATCTGTGCGGGAAGTTTCAGATGCTCTGCCCAGGCCCGTTGGAGTTCCTGGATGCGAGCGGGGCTATCGTTTACCAGGACAGGATCTGGTCGTTCGGCGTGCCATTGATACTGCTCCTTTTTCTCAGGAATATCCAGGGGGTCGTATTTTTCCCAGGTCGCTCCGACAATCTTTCCATCATGCTCGTTTCCACTTTTATCTTTCGCAATCTCGCCAGTATCTGTGTTGAAGTGATACAGGAGAATGGTGGAATCCGTGGATGAAAGCAGTTTTTCCGGTGCAAAGTCAGCCTGATAGATGGCCCCTTTCGAGAAGCGACATTGGTGGAGTAAACCTGCAAAACAGCGACTCTTTTCTGCAATCGTACGTCCAATCAGAGCCGGGTCCGGATTGGCACCGAGATGAATGGGAATGGGGGATTGTCGATGTCTTTGTCTCACAGGGAAGCTCAGCCCCTGTTTCTTTCCGTTGACATACACACAAATGCTGATGCCGTCATACACGCCGGCGAGATGGATCAGGCTGCCGCAGCTAATTGGTTTGGCTCTGTTATGTGCCGCATAAGTGGTTCCCTGATGAAATAGAAATTGAGGCCTGGTTCCCTCATAAAGTTTTAATGCGATCCCCGCAGTCTCGGCGTTCGAGACGATTTCCATCGATCGTGGCTCTTTTACACAATCTGGGGTGAGCCAGACTTCAAAAGTGACAGGGTCACCATCATCGTATACAAAAGGAGTTTCCACAAAATCATCGACGCCATCAAACCTGAGTGCGAACGGATCCTGCGGGACAGGATTCGATTCCGGAAGAGGTGGTCCAACTGTAGATGCAGTGGGTCTGACATCCTGGGAGATGTTGTTCTCACCGGGAAGCAATACCAGATACAGGAGAAAACATAAGGCGATTAGTGTTGCTGATGAAAATAACGCAGTCCGTTTCCATTTTGCGGGAGCATGATCTGACTGTTTTTTCAGGATGTCTTCAACAGAATTGACAGTCCCCACCCGGCTCTTTAATGCAGCTACGACATTCTCCGCAGTTGGTCTCAACTGAGGGTTCTGATGCAGCATGGATATCAACAGTTTTCGATCTGCCCGACTGATCATCTGGAACTGGCTGGACGGATGAATAATTTCCAGTGTTTTCGGATTCCGATTGAGAGGGAGCCCTGTGATCAGGAAAAACCAGATGCATCCGAGGGAATAGATGTCCGAACTTGATGTGGCGTTGCGTGCTGAATTCCATTGTTCCGGGGCAACATAATTGACCTGCCCGAAGCCTTGTCGCATCGAGGTTAATTCCGAGCCGTCCGATCGGCCTTCTTCAAAGGCCAGTCCGAAGTCGGCAATCTGAACGAATCCCCGGGTATTGAGCAGGAGGTTTCCCGGGTGGATATCTCGATGAACGATCCCCAGTTTGTGTACTGCAGTGAGCCCGGAAGCGACCTGATACACGATACTGGCCGAGGCGCGCGCGGGCATGGAAAAGCGCAACTCATCCATTCTCTCTTTCAGATTTTTGCCGTCCACGTACTCTTGTACAAAATAGGTGAATCCGTTTTCTTCACCCGCAAAGAGCGCTTTCACGACAAAAGGGGATTCCACCCTCGCCAGTATTTGCACTTCCCGTTCAAATCGCTCAGCCAGATCTTTCCATTCTTTTTGCCGTTCCGTGTTGATGAGTTTCACAGCAACCGGTCGGATCAGCCTTGCGTCGTAACCTTTAAAAACGCGACCCATCCCCCCTGAGCCGATCTCGTATTCGAGCGAGATCTGGCCAATCGAGAGTGGGGGCACTCTGAGTCGGTTGATCAGTTCATCGGGTTCATCGTCCAGTCTTTCGAGTTTATCTCGACAAACCTCGCAGATATTGAAATGGCTGGAGAGAGTTTCAATTTGAGTAAAATCGAGTTTGCCCAGGCTGTAATCTGAGATCTCCATGAGATTCGGGCAAATAGAAGAGTTTGACTCAACCACAAAAGTGTGTCCTCAGTACATGCTAAGATTGATTTCTCCAACGTATCCTTATAATTAATGTGTTGGTTCCAGGGCAAAGTGTGACAGCTAAATGCCCTGAACGATAAACTTTATAGATCTTCCCCCAGTAAATCTCGGATTTTTCGGAGTTCACGTGACTGTATTTGCCGAATATTGACAGCCGTCATCTCTAATTGATCCGCGATTTCCCTGGTGGACATTCCAGACAGGAATAACAATCTCAAAACCTGTTTTTCCGTATCTGTCAATCCAGCAAATTCAATGACACCTTCGGCGATATCTCTCTTTTCCTCGACCGTCTCGATATTGTCGTCAATCAGATTCTGAATGTGGTTCAGGTTATCTGTACCCCCGGTGGCTGCCATCACCTGTTTTTTGCGAAATCGGTTGGCGGAAACATTACGCAGACATGTTTTCAGGAGCCGGGTATAGCTGTGACGCCCATGTTTCAGTCGCAGATCTTCTTTGGCCATGATCTCAACCACAGCGGCTAATGCTTCCTGAACAACGTCTTCCGCGTCCTCCCTGTTCTCCATAATCCGGCTTGTCATCCGTTGTAAAAGCCAGGCCGAGAGCTCCATCAGCCTGTTAGAGGCTGCGGAATCTCCATGGGAGGCGCGATGGATCAGTGTGGTCGAAATTGACTCAATTTTCATGGTCCGTTTTCTGCGTTCTAACTGGAGTTAAATTTCAAAAAAAGGTTGAGGAAACAATTTTTCTGTCACAACTGTGGTACGGAACAACACCTATTAAATGTGGAGGCTCGTTAAATGAATTCGAATAGAAATGTGATTAATCAGGCGGGGCTGTTTCCATGTATATACGGAGGGCGGTTTAAGTGTTCTTTAATATACTTTTTTACTCATACGGGAGGCTGAGTGCAAGAACAGAGTTTAGATTTTCAAGGCAACGCTCGCAGAAGGGCGCGGACAGCTATTGTTTCGCTCCGAAGTCGTTCCAGGAAAAAACTTTGAGGAGCTGTTGAATCGATTATTACTGAGCTGATTGATGTTACGAAATAGCCCACCTGGCAGTAAGTTTTGTTGAGATGTGATGGATTGATGTTTGACGACCTGATTATGACAGAATCAGTGAGGGTGATCTGTTGTAACAGGTATTGTGTGCCTGCCCTCTGGAACGCTGTTCTCCTCACAGGGTTTCAGAGGGTTATTTTGACGGGAAGTGCCAGGCAGTGGATCGGAAAGTTCCAACAGAAAACAGACAGTCAATCAACAGAGACAGAAAATTTAATATTGAAGTATGACGCGCTGCGTTGAAATGATTCAGGCGGTATCAGTTCAGGGGGGAATCACATGCGAACGAATGCGTTGTTTTGGTTGTTGCTGATCGTCATTTCTGTCGCGGCCATTCCCTCGATGAAAGTTTATCCCGTGGTAAAGCATGTGAATCAGGTTTCAGGTCATGTCTCGACAGGCGCGCATGATGAAGATGGCAGACAACACGGTCGTTATACATTGCATGACGAAGCAGGGAATTTGCTGGTAGTAGCAGAATATGATCACGGTGAGTGCACATATCTAATCAGGTATGACTCCGATGGTAAGTTGCTGCATGAATTGCGTGAGGATGAGAACTATAGACTGGTTCAGACTTATTCCCGACAATAGACGGTTTTCCGATTTTGCCCTGATATCTTCTGTTCTTCCGACGTCGTGCTCTCAATGGCTGAACCGGATCCATGTTCCTCGCTTTTCTTGACCAGTTTTGCCAACCAGATGTCATTCGCACCGTAGCCACCAGGCCGCTTTGATACAAAGACGATGGTTTTACCGTTGCCTTGAAGCCGTGGGTTTGCTGTCACGTGTGGATCAGCGGGAAAGAGGGGGACCGGTTTCGACGTGGGGTGTTTCCAGTTGGGGCTTTGTCTCGACAGAGAAGTTACGCAGCAGCACTCATGATCGCTCAAGGATCGATTGAGGAACATCGCTGCTTAGACTGATTCAAGCTGTATCTGGAATAAAAAGTTATGAGGTATCTATTATTTTTGTCAGTTGTATTCTTGAATGTCAGGTTGGAAGTATCTTATGACAGAAGAAGGTTGAAACTCAAAATGAAAACTTAACAACAGATGCTGACCTCGGGGATGCATCAGATGGAATAAATATGAAAAGGTTTCACGCATCCCTGTTTACTGTCCTGATTACTGTATTTACCCTTGGGAGTGCGAGAGTCGACGCTGAAATCGTGCTCGAAGTGTCTCCCGAAGGACCGTTCCCCTCGCTCGCTGCTGCCCGTGATGAAATTCGGAAGCGTCAGACCAACGAACCGATACGAGTGGTCGTGAAGGGGGGAGTCTACCCGATCTCAGATCCTCTGAATTTCACCCCTGAAGATTCCGGCACCGCAGCAGCGCCGATCACTTACGAAGCGGCTCCCGGAAGTCGCCCCGTGATATCCGGCGGCAAACCAATCACCGGTTTCAAAGTGGAAGCGGATGGCACGTGGAGCGCGAATGTCGATTCGAACTGGAACTTCGAGCAACTCTGGGTCAACGGGAAGCGGGCGGTACGGGCCCGGGAACCTGATGAATTCTTCTTCTACCTGCGTAACGGCCGGGAGACGATGGGAAAAACCGACGGTTCGAAACCGAAGACCATTGCCCGACAGACGCTGTACGCTGATCCTGCGGACCTGGTTTCTTTAGAGAAGGTTCCGGAATCCGAGCGGGCGGGAGTTCAGGCGCTCTTCTTCCACAAGTGGGACAACACTCGAAAATTCCTCGACGGGTTCGACGTCAAGACGGGCAAACTCTTGACGTCCGGCAGGCAGATGAAACACTGGAATCCGCTGACCCGGAATACGGCATTTTTCCTGGAGAATTACCGGGCCGCCCTCGATTCGCCAGGGGAATGGTATCTTGCGCCGGGGGGGAAACTCCACTATGTTCCCCGACCGGGTGAGACGCTCGAGAATGCTGAAGTGTTTGCGCCCGTCGCTGAACAGTTACTGATTCTTAAAGGAGATGCTGCCGCTGGAAATTTTGTGGAACATCTCACCTTTCGCGGACTTAGCTTTCAACACACAGACTGGCGCACACCTCCACAAGGGTTCGAACCTTCCCAGGCTGCTTCGCCCATCGAAGCGGCAGTGATGATCGACGGCGGACGTTCTCTATTGTTCGAGGATTGTGAAATTGGTCACGTTGCTACCTATGGAATCTGGTTTCGCAAAGGATGTCGGGACAGCATTGTCACGCATTGCGACCTGCACGATCTGGGGGCTGGCGGCGTTCGGATAGGAGAAACCCGAATTGCCTCCAAAGCAGCCGAACGGACCGAAAAGATCAAGGTTGATAATAACCTGATTCGGCACGGAGGCCGTCTGTTTCCCTGTGCGGTCGGTGTCTGGATTGGTCAGTCCGGCGACAACGCTGTGACCCATAATGAGATTGCCGACTTCTATTATACCGGCATCTCAGTTGGTTGGCGCTGGGGTTACAGTGACAGCCTCGCCGTTCGGAACGAGATCGAATTTAATCACATCCATCACCTGGGCTGGGGCTGGCTGAGTGACATGGGCGGCGTCTACACCCTCGGACCTTCACCCGGTACGACTGTCAGTAACAATGTGATCCACGATGTTCTTTCCTGGAGCTACGGCGGCTGGGGGCTCTACAATGACGAAGGCAGCACCGATATTCTGATGGAAAACAACCTGGTCTATCGCACCCGCTCGGGCGGATATCACCAGCACTACGGACGGAATAATCTGATCCGAAACAATATCTTCGCCTACTCGCGCGAGTACCAGGTGAAACGCAGTCGGGTGGAAGAGCATCTCTCGTTCACGTTCGCACATAACATTGTCGCTTTCAATTCCGGCGAGCTGTTTCACGGGAACTGGAAAGACAAGAATGTGAAGGTGGATCACAATCTGTATTGGCGTACTGACGACAAGCCGATTGATTTCCAGGGAAAAACGTTTGCGGAATGGCAGGCTACGGGAAAAGACCAGGGATCGCTCATTGCCAATCCTCATTTTATCGATCCGGCGAATGATAATTTCCAGCTGGCGAAAAATTCCCCCGCGTTCAAAATCGGATTCAAACCGTTCGACTATGAAAAGGCGGGGCTCTACGGAGCTCCGGACTGGATCGCTAAAGCGCGCGATCTGGTTTTACCGGAAATGAAAGATCCGCCGCCAACGCCTCTGCTGTCGTTCGTGGAAGACTTCGAAGCAGGCGCGCTGCCGCCGAGCACTTCGGTCAGTAAAGATGAGAAGCTGGGTGGTGTCGAAGTCAGACAAGTCAAGGGGGCTCCGTCCGGTTCGCAGGCGTTACTGCTGCTTGATACGCCGGGACAGAAGCATCGCTATTACCCGATGTTTGTGGTCTCGCCGCATCACAGTGAAGGCGTCAGTCGCTGTGCGTTTGCAGTCAAGCTGAGTTCCGCTGCCATCTTTCAACATGAGTGGCGCGATCAGTCCAACCCGTATCGGATCGGTCCCTCACTCTGGATTGAAAAAGGCAAACTCCGCGCAGCGAACCGGAAAGAATTGATCGATTTCCCCATCGATCAGTGGGTAAAGCTGGAGATCACGGCACCGCTCGGCGCGCAGGCAGGTAAATGGAATCTGGCTGTGACACTGCCGGGACAGCAGCCACAACATTTCAAAGATCTGCCCTGCGTACACTCCGAATGGAACACGCTCGACTGGCTGGGTTTCATCAGCCAGGGTGACACGAATGCCGAGATCTGGATTGACGATCTTGAATTGACGCAGTGAGCATAATCCATGGATCATATTTCATTTCTGTTACGTGTGCTCTGGGCGTCGCCGAATACACTGATGGGTCTGCTGATCGGTAGCGTGGGAATGTGCTTCGGCGGACGAGCGCGGATTCGTGGGCCGGCGATTGAGTTTTATGACGGGGGCACGAAGTGGTTCATCCAACGATTGCCTCATGGTCAGTTTACACTCGCTTTGACATTAGGGCATACTATACTTGGCCAGACTGATGCCTCCCTGGACATTTCCCACGAACATGAAATGGTTCATGTCAGGCAGTATGAGCGCTGGGGGCCTTTGTTTTTGCCCGCCTATTATCTGTCGTCTATCTATATGTGGCTGGTCGGTCGCCGGTTCTATCGCGATAATCCATTTGAACGAGAAGCCTATGACGCCGATGGGGGAGAGCAGGATGCGTAACCGGGGGGCTGAACTTTCACTCCGTGGTTTGTGTCTGGAGTGAAAACAGAGAAAATCTTATGCCGGTGAATCCCCATGAAAGTGAAATTGAGACCACAGATGTCTGACCCCATTGATCACAATAAAGTCGTCGTGCTGACGGGGGCCGGCATCAGTGCCGAGAGCGGGTTACCGACGTTTCGCGATATGGGCGGGCTGTGGGAGCAGTATGAGATTACCGAAGTGGCTTCGCCCCAGGCGTGGGAAGCGAATCCGCAGCTGGTGCTGGATTTCTATAACGAACGGAGAACGAAAGCGGTCGCGGCTTTACCCAATGCGGCGCATCAGGCGCTGGCGGAACTGGAGAGTCGTTACGAGGTGGTCGTGATTACACAGAACGTGGACGACCTGCATGAACGGGGAGGTTCCACGAATGTGATTCACGTGCATGGGGAACTGGTGAAAGCCCGCAGTACTGCCGATGCGTCTCTCCTCTATGAAATGGGCGGAAAAGAAATCCAGCTGGGTGATCTCTGCGAACAGGGAGCCCAGTTACGGCCGCACATCGTCTGGTTTGGAGAAGCCATTCACAACTTTGACGTCGCGGCTCGACATGTGAGTAGTGCCGGGAAAGTGCTCGTGGTCGGCACCTCGCTTTCGGTCTACCCGGCTGCCGGCCTGCTGACAAAAGCACAAGCCAGCGCGGAAAAACTGATCGTAAGCCCGGACCTGGAATCGGAGCCTGTCGCATTCCACTGGATCAAAGGGACCGCGGTGGAACACGTGCCTCAAATTGTGAATCGCTGGCTGGAAGAATGAAAAAAGGTATCAGCGGCAGTACCATTCGTCGTTGACACCTTTCATTCTCCCCAGACCCTGCTTACCAGCGAAAACTGGCGAGTACAGAGTGTTGGTCGGGCATGTCATCCGGCTGAATGACGTAAGGAGTCCCACCATGTCGGTATGTGTTCCGGATTGCCCAGTTCAGGAGCGCAATGTCGTCAGATTCCTGTTGGGCGTGTGTTTGCAGTAATTCTCCATCCTGAGGCAGATGACCATAGAGTTCTGATCCAATGGGAGTAAACAGAGTCTCGACGCGTCCCTGTGCTGCTGCCTGCAGGATTTCTTCAAGTTGATGCGAAATACGAGACGTTCCCATATGCTTCTGAAATTTCTCTTGCGCTTTGTGCAGGGATGTCTGAAAGCAGGATTCCGCTACTGGTAATGCAAGATCTACCAGTTCTCTCGCAGAGAGCTGGTCCGGGGAAGTGGTGACTCCGTCTGGCAGAAGTTGACTCCCGTGGAAGTGTTTGCGAAACAGGCTCTGCTGTTTTTCCGCACAGACAAGTACCAGAGGAGGCCCATTGTCTTCCAGGTACTGATCGAGTTGTCGGGCGAGAAACTGATAGTAATCCGTCAGGACTTTTTCATGTTGTTCTTTCGTCACACCATGTCCATGTTGAACACCGGCGATTTCTCCACCCTGGCTTCCGGAAGAAGTCGTATGGTACTGTAATGATTCTTCAAGTTCGATTCCCCCCGCAAAATCATCCAGATGAGCGGGGATATTTTCAGGAAGTTCTACCTCTGTGAAATCACCGTTTTGATGACGGATCATCCTGACCGAATTCGGGCAGATTGCCAGCAGATCAAATCGATCATCTTCATATGCTTTATAGAATAACGGACTGAGATAGAACGTTTCTGCAACAGACAGCATGGGGGGACATTGGTAGGGCAAGTCGTACTGCTGGAACATTTCCGGAGCTATCAGCAGGCAGAGTCCCTGAGCCGCTCCCTGTTTCCAGAAGGAAGGATCATTCTGCAGCATTCGCGCCGATTTCAGAAACTGGGTAGCTTCCGCAGTGCCCAGCCCCATTTGCTGGAGTGAGGTTTCCGCTTCATCTAATCTGTTTCGCAGTTCAATGGAATCTTTTCCCAGTTCAGAGACAGCCTGATGCCGGGGTAAATATATGGAAACGCAGGGCCCTTTTTCCCATTCCGTCAGTGATTTGAGCTCATCATGTGTTAAGGTCTTCATCGAACGCTCCTTGTTGATTTAATTCAAATGTAACTGATTCACGGTCGAAGGTCTGCAGGAATTACGATTTGACCGATTCCATTTCATGAACCCAATATGGTGCATAAAACAGAATCATGATCTCAAATCTTGACTGCGTGGATCATTCTAAAAGCCTGTGCCTGAATCGTAATCAGGAGAGCAGGGTGATCCAGCATGGGATGATTTCGTATTTTTAGATAGGGGAATCCCTGATGTCAGTCTGAAACAGGAATAAAGGAGTGGATCCAAAATCCAGGTCGCTGGACGATTCCGAACAGGCAGGCTAGAATCGAAATGTCCTGTCCACTGTATTACATGCTGACTGAGAGGCTGCGATGGAGATTCAACAGCTCCAGGAACATCTGCAACAGCTCCGCTTTACTTCCGGGTTGTCGGTAGAGGATTTGAAGAAGTTAGCAGCCATCTCCCGATTTCAGGATTATCCCCGCAACGCGACGATCTTTACGGAAGGAACCGAGCATCGGGATCTTTATATCATTCTCAGTGGTCGCGTAGAAATATGCATGACCATTTCCGCCCGTGGCTGTTTGCCCGTTTTGACATTGGAAGAAGGCGATCTGGTTGGCTGGTCGTCCATTCTCAAACAGGGAGAGATGACAGCGACCGTCGTCGCAGTGGAAGAGACTCGTTTGATTGCCATTGATGCAGATGCCCTGGCGGTCGTCTGCGAGCAGGATCATGATATCGGTTACCAGATTATGCGACGGGTGGCTCTGGCGTTATCTCAGCGGTTGGTTGCCAGTCGCCTGCAGGTACTCGACATGTATGCTGTTACTGATGAAGCACATACTCTGAAGCAGGGAGACGCAAGTGAGTGATTCTGTGCAGTCGAGCAATCCACAAACCTGTTTTTTAGCGCTGGATGAATTTGCCAGACTCTTTGATGTGCTGATTTCCCGTGGTTACCAAGTGATTGGTCCTACAATTGACCAGGAAGCCATCGTCTATGATCAACTCTCATCGATTGATGATTTACCACGCGGCTGGACCGATCACCAGGAGCCAGGCAAATACCGACTGGTTAAACGCGATGATGAGGCACTCTTTGGTTATGTTGTGGGTCCGAGTTCCTGGAAGAAGCAGCTGTTTCCACCGGTCAGCACGCTGGCGACAGCTGACCGCACGGAGGCAGGCTGGCAGTTCGAGGAAGCGGAAGAAGAAACGCCCCGCTATGCATTTCTGGGTGTTCGTGCCTGTGAACTGGCTGCAATGAAAATACAGGATCGAGTTTTCACGGGAGGGCCTTATGTCGATTCGATTTATGACGAGCGTCGCAGTCAAGCACTGATTATTGCGGTGAATTGTACGCAGGCAGCGTCAACCTGTTTTTGTACTTCCATGCAGACGGGACCTCGCTGCAAAGCAGGCTTTGATCTGGCGCTCACCGAATTGCCGGACGGCTTTCTGGTTGAGGTCGCCACTGCCGCCGGTACAGAGATACTGCAGGAACTGAAGACGGTAGACGTTTCACCTGAACAGGATCTGCAGGCGAATACGGCGCGACAGCAGGCAGTCGACCAGATTGAACGACGATTTGACACGACGGACATTAAAGACCTGCTCATGTCCAACCTGGAGCATTCCCAGTGGGATGATGTGGCAGAGCGTTGTTTGTCCTGCACGAATTGCACGATGGTCTGTCCGACCTGTTTCTGCAGTTCGGTCGAAGAAGTCAGTGATCTGACCGGAGATCATGTGGAACGGCAGCGGGAGTGGGACTCCTGTTTTAACCTGGATTTCAGTTACATGAACGGGGGACTGGTCCGCAACAGCATTCGCAATCGTTATCGCCAGTGGTTAACACATAAACTGGCGACCTGGATCGATCAGTTTGGCACTTCAGGGTGCGTCGGTTGTGGAAGATGTATTACCTGGTGTCCTGTCGGAATTGACCTGACGCAGGAAGTGAAGGCGATACGGGAATCGCAGTCATGAATTCGACCGTCAGAAAACAGCCCGAGAAACCAGCCAGCTTCTGGGTCGCGAAAACGGCTGTCATTCGTGAGATCACAGCCGAAGTCAGCGGGGTTACCACTTACCAGCTGGCACTGATCGATGCAGCGGCTGCGCAGTCATATCGTTTTGAACCAGGTCAGTTCAATATGCTGTATCTTCCCGGTGCCGGAGAGTCGGCAATTTCCATGAGCGGTGATCCTGCTGACTGTGAGACCCTGATTCATACGATACGGGTTGCGGGCAATGTGACGCGCAGTATCGCCGCGTTGAAAGTGGGAGATACCCTGGGACTGCGCGGCCCCTTTGGTACCAGTTGGCCGCGCGAGGCCTGTCGGGGAAAGAATGTAATTCTGGTGGCGGGCGGAATCGGCCTGCCTCCCTTGCGTCCGTTGATTTATCAACTGCTGGCGCAGAGAGACGAGTATGGGAGTCTGCATTTATTATACGGGGCACGTACACCTGAGATGCGGGTTTATACGCGGGAATATGACCGCTGGCGAGCAGAAGGGCTGGAGATCAGAGAAACCGTCGACCGATCGAGCCCCGGTTGGCGCGGGAATGTGGGAGTTGTGCCCCAGTTACTGGAACGGCTTACCGGATTCGATCCCGCGCAGACGGTTCTGTTGATCTGTGGCCCGGATTTGATGATGCGTTTTACCGCCCGTGCTGCGCTCCAGCGGGGAATGACCGGCGCGCAGATCTGGGTTTCAACCGAACGAAATATGCAGTGCGCGGTTGGTTTGTGTGGTCACTGTCAGCTGGGACCCGAATTCATCTGCAAGGATGGGCCGGTCTTTCGCTATGATCAGATTTCACCCTATTTAAAAGTGGAAGGACTCTGAGCGTGGGAAAACCCAGACTGGCTGTTTTCAAATTTGCTTCCTGTGATGGTTGTCAGCTTTCTCTGCTGGATGCCGAGGATCAGCTGTTGTCCGTCGCGGATGCCTTAGAGATCGTATATTTTCCCGAGGCCACGAGTCGCATGGAAGCAGGCCCGTATGATATTTCGCTGATTGAGGGATCTATTACGACACCCCACGATGCCACCCGGATCCAGCAGATTCGCAGAGACTCCCGCTTTCTGATGACCATCGGTGCCTGTGCGACCTCTGGTGGAATTCAGGCATTGAGAAACGGGGCTGATTCTGCAGAATTCATGCGGTCAGTGTATGCCACTCCTGGATATATCGAGGTGTTAGAACACTCAACGCCTATAGCAGACCATGTGGCCGTCGACTTCGAATTGCGAGGCTGCCCGATCAATCAATATCAGCTGATCGAAGTCATTCAGTCACTGTTAGCAGGACGGACTCCTCGCACCCCCGGACACAGTGTCTGCCTGGATTGTAAACGCCGCGGAACGGTGTGTGTGACGGTGGCACAGGGAATTGCCTGCCTGGGACCGGTAACGCAGTCGGGGTGTAATGCACTCTGCCCGAGTTATAACCGGGGTTGTTACGGCTGTTTTGGACCAGCCTCGCAGATCAATCTGGTGAGCCTGACTTCACAGATGGAGCAGGACGGGGCATCCAGGCAGGAAATTTCAAACAGCCTGCAGAATTTCAATAACAATGCGCCCGCATTTCGCGAGGAAAGTCGGCGTTTACAGGATCGAAACGGGGAGCCAGACTGATGGGTGACCGCAAGATCAAAGTGGAAACATTGACCCGGGTGGAAGGGGAAGGGGGATTGTTCATCCGCATGAGTGGTGAAACGATTGAAGAAGTCCGCCTGGAAATTTATGAACCGCCTCGTCTGTTTGAAGCGTTATTGCGGGGACGACCGCTTGAAGACGCACCGGATATCACGGCCCGTATCTGTGGAATCTGTC
The DNA here is from genome assembly GCF_007746795.1 of Gimesia algae. Lineage (NCBI taxonomy): Bacteria > Pseudomonadati > Planctomycetota > Planctomycetia > Planctomycetales > Planctomycetaceae > Gimesia > Gimesia algae. The sequence goes on along the minus strand of NZ_CP036343.1, from coordinate 2,133,974 downwards.
CGGTGGCATACCAGATGAGTAGTGTGCATGCCCTGGAGTCCGCATTGGAAGTGACCGTATCCCCAGAGATTCGCCGACTGCGTCGTCTGCTCTATTGTGGTGAATGGATTGAAAGCCATGGTTTACATATGCATTTACTGCATGCCCCTGATTTTCTGGGCTTTGAGAGCGGGCTGGAGATGGCGAAGCAGTTTCCCGAAGCAGTCAATCGTGGACTGCGATTGAAAAAACATGGCAACCAGCTAGTCGACCTGCTGGGGGGGAGGGCCATTCATCCGGTGAATGTCTGCGTGGGTGGTTTCTATCGTATCCCCCGTCGGAATGAATTTCAGAAACTGATACCGGATTTTGAATGGGGCCTGAATGCCGCGATGGAGACTACACGCTGGGTGGCTGGTTTCGATTTTCCGGAAATGGTATCAGATTGCGAATTTGTATCGCTGTCTCACCCGGATGAATATCCCATGAATGAGGGAGTGATGAAATCCAGCCTGGGAGACGTGATTGAAGTAGAACAGTACGAAGAGGAATTTGAAGAGCGGCAGGTACCCCACTCCACCGCGCTGCAGGCGTTTCGTAAGTCAACGGGGCGCCCTTATCTGCTCGGGCCGTTATCGCGTATCAACCTGAATCGTGATCAACTGTTTCCCCAGGCACGGAAACTGGCAGATGAAATCGGATGGGAACCGGTCTGTCGGAATCCTCACAAGGCGATCATTGCGCGCGGGCTAGAAATCGTCCACGCGTATGAAGAAGGGTTATCGATCCTGCGGGATCAACATCTTGCCGGTAAACCACGCGAAACGTATACGCCGCAGGCGGGAACCGGTAAGTCTGCGACCGAAGCACCCCGGGGAACGCTGTATCATCGCTATGAGATCGATGATCAAGGCAAGATCGTCGAAGCCTGTATTGTCCCGCCGACGTCTCAGAATCAGGCACAGATTGAAGTGGACCTCAAACATGTGGTGTCAGAGTCAATGGGTAATGAAGAAACAGAACTGGCGCGGAAATGTGAAAATCTGGTGAGAGCCTATGATCCCTGTATCAGTTGTTCCACTCATTTTCTCAAGGTCACAATCGACCGACACTGAGAGACAGCAGGAAGGAAGTGGGAATGAAAAACGGGTCACAGATCATGATTGCTGGAATTGGCAGTCCGCATGGTGACGATCAGGCAGGCTGGGAGATGGCCAGACAGATTGAACAGCGCAGGTTCCATTACGTGCGTGTGAAACTGGCTCGGACACCGGCTGATTTACTGGACTGGATCGAGCCTGCGATGGACCTGCTGATTTGTGATGCCTGCCAGGGAGCCGGTGAAGCGGGAAGTGTTCATCAATGGGAGTGGCCTTGCGGGCAACTGGATGAGATTCACTGGTCAGGGACGCATCAGATGTCTTTAACGGGCGTGCTTGCGCTGGCAGCGCAGTTGGGAAGACTCCCGCAGCATGTTCGGATCTGTGGAGTCGAACTGCAGTCGAATCATTCGGGAGAGACTATGTCAGAAGCAGTGCAGGCAGGAGTTGTCGCTGCTGTCGAATCCCTCTGTGAGGATCTCAGCCCGTCTGTCAGGCAAGGGGAGATTGAACATGCATGAACGGTCGCTGGTTCAGAATCTGTTAAAACAGGTCAGACAAATCGTTGCTGAACAGGGGGGCGGTTGTGTTTCTGAAATCTGCGTGCAGGCGGGCGATCTGTCGGGGGTTGAGCCGCTGTTATTTGCAGCCGCGTTTGAGGAGATGGTCCCGGCTGTCTTCTCTGAGGAATGTCAGTTGAAACTGGATCTGGTTCCTGTCACTGCCGTTTGTGCTCACTGTCAACATGAGTTTGAAGTCCTCGATTTTCAGTTTCACTGTCCTGAATGTCAGTCAGGAAGCGTTGACGTCATTCAGGGGGATGATCTGCAACTGATCAGTATCACACTGGAACCAAAAGATTCACATGAAGGAGTGTCGGCATGAGTCAGCAAACGATCATCGTCAAACGTGATGTGCAAGCGGAGCAAAAAGCCGATGCGGAAGTGGAACGCGTACGTCTGGGGCGGCGTGGCACTCTGGTGGTGAATCTGCTGTCCTCTCCGGGATCGGGAAAAACAAGTTTACTGGAAGAGACAGCGCGGCACTTTGCCGGTCGCCGGTCAATGGCGGTTCTGGTGGGTGATCTGGAAACCGACCGCGATGCGCAGCGGCTGGCCCCTCTGGTTCCGGTCGCGCAACTGACGACGGGGGGCGCCTGTCATCTGGAACTGCCGCTGGTGCAGCGGGGTCTGACAGCGCTGGGGGACCCTGCAGTCGATTTTCTGTTTATCGAGAATGTGGGAAATCTGGTCTGTCCCGCTTCGCATGATCTGGCAGAACACCTGCGCGTCGTTCTTATCAGCACGACAGAAGGGGACGATAAGCCGGGAAAATATCCCAAAATGTTCCGCACCAGCCAGGCCATGCTGATCACCAAACTGGATTTATTGCCACACGTTCCTTTTTCTGTGGAAGCGGTGACCGCAGATGCACAGAGGATTCAATCTGCGCTGCAGGTTTTTGCCTGTTGTTCTCTGACAGGAAGTGGAATTCAGGAATGGTGTGATTTTCTGGAAGAGCAACATCAACTTCAACTGGCAGCATACCATGAACCCGCGGGCAATCGTTGAGAGCACGGAACGGAAAATGGCACTCAAGATCACATTGAGTGGCCACGTACAAGGGATCGGATTGCGCCCTGCCGTTGCGCGGCGTGCCTGTGATTTACGACTGGCAGGTTCAATCTGTAATACGACGACGGGGATTGAACTGCTGATTGAAGGACCTGCAAAGGTCGTACAGGAATTCGAGCGGGACCTGGAAACTTATCTGCCTGATGAAACGGTAATTCACCAGAAAACCCGTGAAATGACAGAAATATACGGGTTAGAGCAGTTTGACATCATCGAAAAACAGACCAGCGGTCCCCTGGCGGCTCGTGTTCCACCTGATATCGCTGTCTGCCCGGATTGTCTGGCTGAACTTGCTGATCCGGCAGATCATCGATTCGGCTATGCTTTCACCAGTTGCACGCATTGTGGCCCCCGGTATTCCCTGCTGCAATCGATGCCTTATGAACGCGGTCAAACAGGCATGTCCGAATTTGAACTCTGTTCGCACTGTCAGAGCGAATATGCGGCGCCCGTGGATCGCCGTTTTCATGCCCAGACAATCGCCTGTCAGAACTGTGGTCCCCGCGTCTGGAGTACCAGTGCAGCAGGAGAAATCAGCGGATTCGATTCAGAGGCAATTCAAAACACGGCCCGCGCGCTGCAGCAGGGAACGATTGTCGGTCTGAAAGGGCTGGGCGGTTATCAACTGCTGGTGGATGCCACCAGTCAGACAGCCGTTCAGAAATTAAGAAACAGGAAACAACGTCCGGGTAAACCGCTGGCGGTGATGGTGACCGACCTCGCTGCGGCGCGAAAACTGGCTGTATTGAATGATGCGGAAGCCGCAGCGCTGGTAAGTCCCGCGGCGCCGATTGTGCTGTTACAGGTACGGGAAGATTCACCGATTGCCGGTAACGTGAATTCTGGCTTAAATACATTGGGAGTGATGCTGCCCACGACACCGTTACACTGGTTGTTACTCCAGCAATGCGATTTTCCCGTAATCGTCACCAGCGCCAACCGGGAAGACGAACCGCTGTATTATCAGGATCGAAGTCATTCAGAGAAAATCAACACACTGGCAGACTGCTGGCTGGAGCATGACCGTCCGATTGAACACCCCATTGATGACAGTGTTGTTCGCTGGATGGCAGGTCGCCTGGTGACCATTCGACTGGCGCGGGGACTGGCACCGTTGTCTCTGGATCTGAAACATTCCCGACACGCCATTGCGCTGGGGGGGCATCAGAAAGTCGCGATTGCTTTGCACAACGGTGCTCAAGCTGTTCTCGCACCGCATATCGGCGATCTGGAGAGCCTGCCTGCCTGCGCGCGTTACGAGGAGCAACTGGAATCTCTACAGCAGCTCTATGCCATTTCAAAGGCTAATTTCATCTGCGATGAGCATCCCGATTATTATACTTCGAATCGTGCTTCTCTACAGGTTTCAAACGTTGAGAGCGTCCAGCATCATCATGCACATATCGTGGCGGGTATGCTGGATCAAGGCTGGTTGGATCGTGAGGTACTGGGAGTCGCTTTTGACGGGACAGGCTGGGGCGACGATCAGACCATCTGGGGAGGCGAGTTTTTACTCTCCACGGCGGATCAGTATACTCGGGTCGGTCATTTAAAACCGTTCTCTCTGCCGGGAGGGGAAGCGGCCGCCCGCGAACCTTATCGTGTTGCCGTTTCTTTACTGGTGGCAGCGCTGGGGCCAGAGGCTGCGCTGAAGACTGGGATGAAGGCAGAACTGATCAATCCCGTCTTGCAGATCATCAAGTCAAAGACTCTCGCTCCTCTCACTACCAGTGTCGGACGGTTGTTTGATGGAGTGGCGGCTCTGGTACTGGGAGTGACTCACTCTGATTATGAAGGGCAGGCAGCGATGCTGCTGGAAGCGAGTTGCGACCTGTCGGAATCTGGCGGTTATGAAATGCCACTCTTACAGGAAACGCCGATTCAGCTGGACTGGCGACCTTGTATTACCTCGATTCTACGAGATCGGGATGCGGGAGTGTCACCAGGAGCGATTGCCATGCGGTTTCATCGCGGTCTGGCCCGGGGAACGGCGCAGTTGTGTCAGCAGTTTTCATCCCTGCCGGTTGTGTTGGGAGGCGGAGTATTTCAGAACCGCTGCCTGGTCGAATTTCTGGCGGAAGAACTGAAACAGAAGAACCAGCGGCTGGGGTTGCCTGGCAGAATTCCTCCCAATGATGGAGGGCTGGCCGCCGGTCAACTGGCGGTTGCGATTGCCCGTTCGAGACAGAAAGGAGACGGTCGATGTGTTTAGGAATTCCTGGTCAACTGGTCCGCTGGGTGGAACGGGAAGGGATCTTTTCGCAGGCAGAGATCGAATTCGATGGCGTTCGCCGCGTCGTACATATGGCCTGCGTGACTGAGGCGGAAGTGGGTGATTACATTCTGGTCCACGCTGGTATTGCGATCAACCGGATTGACGCGCGAGAGGCAGAACGGATTTTTGAGACACTGGCTGAGTGGGGTGACGATGAAGGCTGGCATGAATCTCTGCCTGAGGGGGGAGAGCACGAATCATGAAGTACCTGGATGAATATCGAGATCCGGCTGCAGCGCAGGTATTACTGGATGAAATTCGTCGCGTTTCCACCCGCTGCTGGACATTGATGGAAGTGTGTGGCGGGCAGACGCATAGCCTGTTACGCCATGGGATTGCAGCCGAGTTGCAGGGGACCGTGGAACTTATTCATGGTCCCGGTTGTCCGGTTTGTGTAACCGATCAGGCCGACATTGATTTTGCCTGCCAGCTGGCAAAGCGGTCTGACGTAATGTTAACCAGTTTCGGCGACATGCTGCGTGTACCCGGCAGCCAGGGTTCCTTGTTGGATGCCCGGACCAGAGGGGGGCAGGTGAGAATCGTTTATTCGCCTCTGGATGCAGTGGAACTGGCGCGCAGGCAACCTGAGAAACAGGTGGTATTTTTCGCGGTCGGATTTGAGACGACGGCACCCGCGACGGCGCTGGCAGTGAAACAGGCCGCGCAGTATCAACTCGATAATTTCAGCCTGATTGTTTCGCATGTGCGGGTCCAACCCGCGATGGAGTCTCTGGTTGAGTCTCCGGATCACCGGGTGCAGGCCTTTCTGGCAGCCGGGCATGTCTGCACGGTGATGGGGTATCAATCCTACGATCGGTTTGTAGCACGCTATCAGCTGCCTGTTATCGTGACCGGATTTGAACCGCTCGATTTACTGCAAGGAATTCTGGCTGGTATCAGACAACTGGAAGCAGGCGAAGCGTGGCTGGAGAATTGTTATTCACGCGCTGTCCAGGTGGCCGGAAATCAATCAGCGCGGGACCTCGTGCAGGAGGTTTACCAGGTATCAGACTGTCGCTGGCGGGGATTTGGTCTCATTGCTTCCGGGGGGCTCTCACTGCGGGAGCCGTGGCTGCGGTTTGATGCGCGGGCTCGTTTTGCCGAGTGTGGTTTGCCGGTCATTTTGAACAGTGCGTGTCGCAGCTTCGATGTGATGACCGGACAACTCAAGCCACCGGAGTGTCCGCATTTTGGTAAGCAGTGTACCCCCGAAACGCCGCTGGGAGCGCCGATGGTCTCTTCCGAAGGCGCCTGTGCCGCTTACTTTCGTTATGCGGGTGTCTGAAGAGTTAAATTAATTGTTCCAAGTGAATGCGGAGTACGATGGAAAACCATCAACAGATTATGACCAGCAGCTGGCAGCTGAATTGTCCGATCCAGATTCCAGCAGAAACGGACTGCGTGACGCTCGCCCATGGTGAGGGAGGGAGGCTTTCTCGCAAACTGATTCAGGAACGTATCATTTCTGTTCTGAAAAATGAAAGCCTGGAAACTGCAGGTGATGCAGCCCGACTGCCTCGCGTCGAGGGGCCACTGGCGCTGACGACGGACAGTTTTGTTGTATCTCCCCTGTTTTTTCCGGGAGGCGATATTGGCAGCCTCGCGATTTATGGCACCGTCAACGATCTGGCAGTCAGTGGGGCGCGTCCGCTCTGGCTCACACTGTCATTAATCATTGAAGAGGGCTTTCCGCTGCTGATTCTGGATCGCGTATTGCAAAGTCTGGCTGAAGCAGCATTGAGTACCGCGGTAAAGATTGTGGCCGGTGATACGAAAGTGGTTCCCCGGGGCACCGTGGATGGTCTGTTTATCAACACAGCGGGAGTCGGCGAACTGACAGAGCCTGTTCCACCGGGGCCCGCGTGTCTGAGGGAGGGTGATGAACTCGTCGTCAGCGGGCCCATCGGCCAGCATGGTATTGCTGTCCTGGCAGCACGCGAACAATTGCAGTTTGATCCTTTGCCACATAGCGATTGCGGTTCTCTGTTAAAAGCGGTGGCGCTGCTGCGGGGCGCACTCGGGGACCGGATTTGCTGTCTGCGGGACGCGACCCGAGGCGGGGTGGCTGCGGTGTTGCAGGAATGGGCTGAGTCCAGTGGTTTGACTTTGAGTATTGATGAACGCTGTGTGCCTGTCTCATCCGGGGTGAAGGGCATGAGTGAATTACTGGGATTGGATCCCCTGCATATTGCCAATGAGGGGACCATGCTGATCGCCGTCAGGCAGGGAGCCGGTCCCGCAGCGGTCTCTGTTTTACAGACACTCTCCAAGACGGCAGAGGCCCGGGTGATCGGTTCTGTTAAGGCACGGGGAGTTGCTGCGGTGACGGTAAAACGGACGCTGGGGCCTGAACAGCCTCTACACGATCCGCTGGGCAGTCCTTTGCCACGAATCTGTTGAACCGTTTTGAAGCGTTCGATTCCCGTTCAACTCCGGTCAATTAAAAACCGTAGGTTCAACGACTGTGATGTATCCCGCAGAAGGCGCTCGTGCTCCTGGTTATGGAGTGAGTGATCGTAGTAAGTTTCCATGGCTGCCAGAATTTCGTGTCGACTGACGATTCCCATCAGGATCCCGTTTTCTACCACTGGCAGATGTCGCAAGTGGTGGCTGACAAAGATCGAAACGATCGAGAAGAGTTCTGTTTCGGGAGAAATACAGATAGGGTGTGCACTCATGATGGTTCTCACTGTCTGCGCCGGGCTGGGGTTTCCGAAGAACAGCTCATTCGACAGTGCAGACAGACAGTCCCGTTCAGAAACAAAGCCGACGAGCATGTGTTTCTCGTCCTGATGCTCGACAACGGGGGCATTCGAAACTTTGTGTTTTAATAGAAAACGAATGACTTCCGTCAGTGTCATCTCCTGGGTGACGACTTCGACATGCCGATTCATAAAATCAGCGGCGCATGGTGTCCTCTGCTGGTCAGTCATGGTTTATATCTCCTGTAAAATTGATCTGGATTGATCTGAGTAATTTCATTCTGCATCTTTTAAGGCTTCAAAGCCGGTAACGACATCCAGCAGCTCTTCTGTGATGGCAGTCTGTCTGCGTTGATTAAACTCTGCCTGCAGATTGGTCAGGCGTTCTTTAATATTTCGTTCTGCCGCCTGCATGGAGGCGATCCGGCTGGCATTTTCCCCCGCCAGTGATTCCGCGCAGGCACGAAACAGCGACACGAACAGGTACTGTTGAATCAACCGGGACAATAAATTCGTGCGGTTCATCGTGTAAAGGGGGAGCGAACGTGATGTGCTCAGTCTCTGTTGTTTACGGTGGAACTTCGTCGGGTTGACGGGCAGTAGCTGTACGACATGCGGTTTATAGGTGGAAGCCGATACGCGCTGATTGTAAAAAATATAGATTTGACTCAGTCGTCGTTGATGCCGCCATTGATCAATCTTCGCGAGCATTTCAGAGATCAGGGGGGCGATTCCAGTGGCTGAACCGGGCAGGCTGAAGTCGAAATCGACGTCATGTTTTGCATCCAGAGCTTTCCCCAGCATCCGAGTCCCTGCGACCATCCAGGCCTGATCTCGCTTGCTTAAATCAGTCTCAGCGAAATACTCTGAAGCGTAGGTTTCCAACTGTTCGTTGAATTGACCGCACATTCCCTGGTCGGAACCAAAGAGAATCATGCCGATCGTGTCCGCAGCCGGACCATCTGGTAATTTAGAGCGACTCTGAGTCTTTGACAAAACCATTTCCAGTCCGCAATAAACGGTATCAGAATAGTCTTCCAGGGAGTCGACTGCCTGTTCGTACTGCCGAATACTGACCGCGGCAAGCGTTTTCATAGTGCGCACCACCGACTCCAGATCTTTAGTACTTTCGATGTTGCGTTTTAATGTTTCGAAATCCTGCATCAGCTCAGTCAGTTTCTGAAAGTGGATTTTGGGATTGCTGAATCAGCTCGCTCACAGCGTTCAGTACGGATTTCTGCTCAGTAGCTGTGATCTTTTTACCTGCGAGGATCTGCTCGCTCAAATCAGGAAAGTCATTGTCGAGTATGTGTTGTACCGGTTCTTCCAGTTGATGAATCTGTGACAAGTCGGTTTTGTCAAACGCGCCCCCTGCCATGCCGATTAACACGGAGAGTTGCTCAGTCACGGAAAGCGGCTGGTATTGTGTCTGTTTGAAGATTTCACGCACACGCCGCCCGCGTTCCAGTGTGGCCAGTGTTTCTGAATCCAGGCGGCTGCTGAAACGGGAAAAGGCTTCCAGTTCTTCAAATTGACTGTAAGACAGCCTTAAATCACCTGCGACGGCCCGGTAGGCGGGGAGTTGAGTTTTCCCTCCGACGCGGGAGACGGAGCGACCCACATCGACGGCGGGCAGGATTCCTTTCTGAAAAAGTTGTGGTGAAAGGTAAACCTGACCATCGGTGATCGAAATTAAGTTCGTCGGGATATAGGCAGACAGATTCTGCGCTTCTGTTTCGGCGATGGGCAGCGCGGTTAGCGAACCTCCACCGAGCCGGTCCGCTAAATGAGTCGAGCGTTCCAGCAAACGTGAATGCAGGTAGAAGATATCGCCGGGGAATGCTTCCCGTCCTGGTGGCCGTCTGAGGAGCAGAGATAATTCACGGTAAGAGCGGGCGTGTGACGTCAGGTCATCATAGATCACGAGGACATCCTGTCCCCGGTCCATAAAATATTCTCCCAGGGTAGTCGCCGCATAGGGAGCGACAAACTGCAGACCAGGGGGGGAATCGCTCTCGCCAACAACGACAGTCGTGTACTCTAATGCGCCTTGATTACGCAGGTCATCAATCACTTTGGCGACCGCGGTATTTCGCTGTCCGATCGCGCAGTAGATACAGATCACATCTTTATTTTTCTGGTTGAGAATCGTATCGATGGCGATGGCCGTCTTGCCTGTCTGACGATCTCCCAGAATCAGTTCGCGCTGACCGCGGCCGATGGGAATCAGGGCATCAATAACTTTCAAACCGGTCTGTAGAGGTTCCGTGACAGGAGCGCGGTCAATGATGGCTGCCGGATCACGTTCATAAGGTCTGCGTTCGGCGGCTGTGATTGGACCATGGCCATCCAGTGGACGCCCGACCGGGTCGATGACGCGGCCGATTAACGATTCGCCTACAGGAACATCAAGTAAGCGGTGTGTTCGCCTGACTTCATCACCGGCGGTCAGTTGTTCTCCGTGGTCGAGCAGTACAACTCCCACTTCATCTTCATCCAGGTTCAACGCCAGTCCCAGTATATGATGGGGGAACTGCAAGAGTTCTTCTGACTGCACATTCGGTAAGCCACTAATGCGGGCATGGCTGCGGCCGACATAGGTGATTTTCCCGATTTCGATCAGTCGCGGCGCGAAATCATGCTGACTTAATACACCGCGAAATTGATCAAAAGTCGTGTCGATCAATGATTTAACGTCGGGACTTTGGTTCATAGGTATTGCCTGAGTGGTCTTTGACTTACAATATTATTCTTGCGGTTCGATCTCTGATTCGGAGTCGGTTGAGATGACATCACTGAGTGAACGGACAAATTCTTCCTCCAGTTCTTCCAGCGATTCCTGCAGATTCCAGGAAATTTTATAACCAGCCAGGTGGAGGTCGATACCACAAATCAATTCGGGATTTTCACGAAAATGAATCGCCACTTCCTTGCTGAGATAATCGTGTATCAAGTCTGTAATATTCTTACGGTCGGATTGCGTCAGTTCGAAGGCACTTTCGACCAGCATTTGCGGGTCCGATGACTCCAGCTTGGCGAGAAACTCCTGTTTATGGGTTTGATCAATCTGCCTGATTCGATTCATGAAGACGGAAATCGTCTGCTGTTGTAGATCTGTGTCAGCCAGTTCTTTAAGGATCCGATGGCTCATTTGATGCATGTGCGCTGCCATGCGCAAGCGGGCTTCCCTTAAAAAAGATTCGCGTTCTCGATTCAGGGCACGAAACCAGTCTGTTTTCTCCTGATCGATTTCCGCGCGCGCCTGCTCAAGATGCTGTTCCTTCCAGATCTGAATTTCTTTCCCTGCTTCAGCCAGTAATTCCTCACGGGCATGAGTGAGGTCTTCGGTCTGTTGTTGATACCGTGCCAGTTCGGATTTTGCCTCACGTTGCGCAGCGGTGGCTGCTTCGTGTTCGGCCGTAATCTGTTTTTCCCGCTCCGCCATTGCGTTCAGCACCGGCTTGTAGAGGAAATGGGATAAGAGCCAGACGAGAACCAGAAAGTTAAGGATCTGAGCAGTAAAAGTAAACCAGTCGATGGACATTCAGTTTTCCTGTTGAATCTGTCAGTAAGATTATTTGGGGGTGGCCTGCAGAAAGTAATTCCAGAAGGGGTTGGCAAAGATCAGGATCATGGAAATCACAAAACAGTAAATTGCCGTCGATTCCACCATAGCGAGCCCTACAAACAGGGTTCGCGTGATCGTGCTGGCCTCATCGGGTTGTTGTGCGATGGCGCTTAACGCCTGGGCGAGGGCTCTGCCTTCTCCGAGTGCCGGACCCATGGATCCAATGGCGATGGTAATCCCTGCTGTAAAAATAGAAACTGCTGCAATGACAGTATTTGAATCCATAGACTGTTCCTTTATGTATTTGGTTTGGAATTTTCTTCAGGTTGTTCGCTTAAAGTATGAGTCGCTTGTGTGCCTGATGCGATGTAGACCATCGCCAGTACCGCAAAGATATAGGCCTGGATAACGCCGGTGAGCAGTCCAAAGGCCTGCATCAGAATCGGAACAAACAGGGGGACGAATCCCAGTAAAATCGCACCGATTACTCCGCCACTCATGATGTTCCCATAAAGACGCACTGCCAACGCCAACGTTCGTGACAGTTCGCCGATAATATTGAATGGCAACATCAGAAAAGAAGGTTGCAGGTACTGCTTCAGATAATCAGCGAGCCCCTGGCTTGCGATCCCATAGATGGGGACGGCGATAAACACACAGGTTGCCAGTGCCGCAGTCGTGGAGAGCGAACTGGTCGGGGCTTCGTAACCCGGGACGATTGAGAGAATATTGGAGACAACAATGAATAAGAACAGCGTTCCGACAAAAGGGAGGAAGGGGCCGGGATCCTGTTGACTGACATCCTGGATCTGGTTCTTCAAACCTGACACCAGAACTTCAAGCAGGTTCTGACCACGTGACAGACGGGCGCTGGTACTCAGTCGGCGTGTGACGAGCCAGGAGCCGCAAGTCAACAGTCCCATGATCAGCCAGGTAAACAGAATGGTTCTGTTCAGAATCAGAAATTCCCACTGCCAGAGCGGTTCATCGGGTGACATATTCATTTAGACGGATTTTCCTGAGAAAGTCGGTTGATCTGTTCTGATCATGCGTGTGCAAATCATCCGGGCGAGAATGAAACCGGCCAGGCAAACCGTCAGGCGTTGCCAGCGTGCTGATTCATCAAGCCAGACGCCGATGAACCAGAAACCGGAAATCGCCAGGATGGTTCTGGTCAGGGCTGAAGCCAGAAATAATAAGGCTGGATGAGAGACTTTCTGCAAATTGCGAATGGTCAACCAGAGCCCACCAAAAAACAGTGCACCCAGAATCAGGCCAAATGTCAGACTCGCAGACAGTTGTAACAGCAGTGCAAAACTCATTTTTTAATATTTCCTTCTTGATGAATCCATTTCCAGGCATTTAAGCATCCCAATGCGACTCCTCCCATCATCAGCATCAAAGTCCAGGAATACTGACCAGGCCAGCGGGTATCGATCCACATCCCCAGCATCACTCCCAGTACAGCCGGGACGGTGACGGACCAGCCAATCAGTCCGAACATCCCGAACCCAAACCAGATTGTATGATGTTTTTCACGTTGTGCTTTCAATTTTCGTGCTTGCTGTGAGGCGATCCGCTTTTCAATATGCGATTGTTCATGCAGGTGCAGGTGATCCCCCTCGAATTCGTGATTGTCGAATCCGTTCTCGTGATCGGACTGATTCTCAGACATCACTGCCGACTCCCTGTTTAACAAAGTGCCTGAGGATATCGGCTTCCAGTTTCGCAATGGCCGACCGAACCAGACGCTCTCTTTCATGCTGCGCATCAAATTGTTCAGAGACTTTCTGGCGGAGTGTGTCCAGGTCTTCCCCCTGGACGGCATAGATTGTGGAAACCCGAACTTCAGCACCGGTTTTTGTGAGGATGCCTCCCCCGATGCCCAGATAGGTTTCGCAGTTCTGTTCATCCACAAAAGTCAGGATGCCAGGCAGCAGGGCAGATACAAAATCAACGTGGCGGGGCAGCAGACAGAATGAACCATTTTCAGCTTCTGCAATCACCTTCAGAACAGGGCGGTCAATCAGAATTTCTGTTGGTAACAGCACTTTCAGATTCATGTGGCACTGCCTTTTTTCACTTCCGCAATGGAGCCGATCATATACAACGCCCGCTCTGACACATCATAAAATTCATCATTCAAAATGCGTTCACAGCCGTCTAACGTTTCCTGCAGTGTAACAAACTTTCCCTGGTAACCGGTGAATTGTTCTGTACTGAAAAAAGGCTGCGTCAGAAAACGTTCAATGCGTCGGGCACGATTGACAATGCGCCGGTCTTCGCGCGACAGTTCTTCGAGTCCCAGCATGGCAATAATGTCTTTTAAATCTTCGTAGTTTGCCAGTGTTTCCCGTACTGATTGTGCTACCTGATAGTGGTAGTCTCCTACGATCGGGGGCATCAGCATTTTTGAACTGGAATTCAACAGGTCAATGGCCGGATAAAGTCCTTCCGAGGCCCGTCTGCGGGAGAGCACGACCGATGTGGAAAGGTGGGCGAATGTGTGTACTGCGGACGGGTCGGTAAAGTCATCTGCCGGGACATAAACTGCTTGAACCGAAGTGATCGAACCACTATTGGTCGTGCAGATGCGTTCTTCGAGTTCGGCCAGGTCGGAAGCGAGTGTCGGTTGATAACCTACCCGGGAAGGGAGTTCACCCATTAACCCGGAAACCTCGGTTCCTGCCTGAATAAAACGGAAAATATTGTCAATCAGCAGCAGAACATCCTGTCGCTGGTCATCCCGGAAATATTCCGCCATCGTGAGTGCAGCATGCCCCACGCGGTAGCGGGCACCCGGTGGTTCATTCATCTGGCCGAAGACCATGACGGTATTATCGAGTACTCCCGCGTCCTGCATTTCGCGGTAGAGTTCTTCTGCCTCACGACAACGCTCTCCGATTCCACAGAACAGGCTGACCCCTTTGTGAGCACCGACGACATTATGGATCAGTTCCGTAATCAGAACGGTTTTGCCGACCCCCGCTCCACCAAACAGACCTGCTTTTCCACCCCGCTCCAGCGGCGAAAGCAGGTCGATGGCTTTGATCCCGGTGCTGAATATTTCTGAACGAGGAGGGCGTTCCACCAGTGCGGGAGACTGGTGATGGATGGACCGCCAGAGCTCGCATTCCACAGGCGCGCCGGTATCGACTGTCTGGCCGAAGACATTCAGCATTCTTCCCAGCAGTTGAGGTCCGACGGGAACTTTCAGCGGATGTCCGGTATTCAGGACTCTGGCGCCGCGCGCGAGACCACGCGTCGAGTTCAAAGCGATTCCACGGACCTTGTGATCGTTTAACTGGGTCAGGACTTCGATGACGATTTCCTGTTGATCGCCGGTATGCAGTTCTGTTTGTACGGGGGGTAAATTCTGTGGGAAACTGACATCGACAACGCTTCCCCGAATTGAAAGCACCGTTCCAAAATTCAGCTCCTCTGTATCGATCAACTGCTGCATGAAATCAGGCATCCTTACTCCACAACCGGAGTGTCTCACAATAATCCAGTTGGAAGAAGACTCAACGGTCGCTGTGTAGTTCAGAGTTATTATGGCTGACAATGATTGATTTTGCGATAGAACTCAAGAGTCTGGAAAATCAAACAGATTTCTTTTTGCGAATTTTCGCCTGGTCGCGTTCCGTCTGGTGGATTTCCCTACCCCTGAACCGGGATCTACCCGTATGGGATTCCGCTGGCTTCTGGTAAAGTACTTTCACAAAACATATAATTGAGTCTGAATGACTCTCGCCTGGATATGTGTTACGCAGATATCAATCAAAATCAATTCTGTTTTCAAACTGAAGACAAGGACGGGGAGTGGGAGAATGGTGTTAGAAGAACCGCTGATTCTGTGGTTTGATGAAATCGGTATTACAGACGTCCCTGCGGTGGGAGGTAAGAACGCTTCACTGGGGGAAATGTACTGCCAGTTAAATTCAGAGGGGATAGCTGTCCCCAACGGTTTTGCCACAACGGCAGCTGCCTACCGGTATTTTCTGGCAGAAACCGGCCTGGATCAACAGATCAGGGAGATCCTGCAGGATCTGGACACTGCTGATATTTCCAATCTGCAGCAGCACGGCCTGGAAGTCAGGCATGCGATTCTCTCTGCTGAGATCCCAACTTCATTTCAAACAGAAATTCTACAGGCGTATGAGAAACTGAGTGAAGCGTTGCCCGGAGGAATCGATGTCGCTGTCCGCAGCAGTGCGACGGCTGAAGATCTGCCGGATGCCAGTTTCGCGGGGCAACAGGAATCGTACCTGAATGTACGCGGGCCTGCGACTTTGCTGGAAACCTGCCGTCGCTGTTTTGCTTCGTTGTTTACAGATCGGGCAATCTCCTATCGGACAGAAAAGGGGTTCGATCATTTCGACATCGCCCTCTCCATTGGAATTCAGCGCATGGTGCGTTCGGATCTGGCAGCCTCAGGTGTCATGTTTTCCATTGATACGGAAACCGGCTTTAAAGATGCTGTGCTGATCAATGCTGCTTACGGACTGGGAGAAAATATCGTTCAGGGGAGTGTGAACCCGGATGAGTTTTATGTCTTCAAGCCGACGTTAATGGAGGGGTTCAAACCGATTTTGAAAAAAACGCTGGGTTCCAAAGAGTTCAAACTGATCTACGATGCGGGCGGCGGCAAGATGACGCGCAACGTTCCCGTTGATCCGACCGACAGGAAACGGTTTGCGATTACTGATGAAGAGATTCTCACGCTCAGCCGCTGGGCGACCCGAATTGAAGAACATTACTCGTCGGTGCAGGGGCGCTACTGTCCCATGGATATTGAATGGGCCAAGGATGGTAAAACAGACGAACTGTTTATCGTGCAGGCACGACCGGAAACCATTCATGGAAATACACAGTCACAGACTCTGAAGACGTATCATCTGAAAAAACGGGGGCGTGTGCTGGTTTCGGGGCACAGTGTAGGAGAACGCATCGGCGATGGAATCGCGCGGGTCATCGAAAGTGCGAAAAATCTGGATGAAGTGCAACCGGGTGATGTGCTGGTCACAGACCGCACCGATCCGGACTGGGAACCGGTGATGAAAATCGCATCTGCCATCATTACCAATCGCGGGGGGCGGACCTGTCATGCGGCCATAATCAGCCGGGAACTGGGGGTACCGGCAATTGTGGGCGCAGAAACAGCCACCACTGCTATCCTGTCAGGTCAACAGGTAACTGTCTGCTGTGCCGAAGGCGATACTGGCTATGTGTATGACGGACAACTGGATTACGAAATTCAGGAAGTCAACCTGGATCGCTTACCGGAAACCAGGACCAGCGTGAAAATGATCGTAGGGAATCCAAACGAAGCATTTCGGCTTTCCCTGCTTCCCAGTGATGGCGTGGGACTGGCGCGAATGGAATTCATTATCAACTCATTCATTCGAATCCATCCGATGGCATTGCTGGAATATAACCAGTTAAAAGATCCGATTCTAAAGTCGGAAATCGATCGACTGACTCCCGGCTACACAGATAAACCGGCATTTTTTGTGGACACACTGGCGCAAGGGGTCGGTATGATTGCTGCTGCGTTTTATCCACGTGAAGTAATCGTGCGGATGAGTGACTTTAAGACGAATGAATATGCCAACCTGATCGGCGGTGCTCAATTCGAGCCCGACGAAGAGAATCCGATGATCGGTTTCCGAGGGGCATCGCGTTATTATCATCCCCGTTACCGGGACGCATTTGCGCTTGAGTGTCAGGCGATGCGCAAGGTGCGTGAAACGATGGGACTGACGAATATGAAACTGATGATTCCCTTCTGTCGTACCGTAGCGGAAGGCAGAAAAGTACTGGAAGAAATGGCCCGGCATGGTTTACACAGGGGGAAAGACGGGCTGGAAATTTATATCATGTGTGAAATTCCCAGTAATGTCATTCAGGCGGAAGCATTCGCTGAAATCTTCGATGGATTTTCGATCGGTTCTAATGATCTGACTCAGTTGACACTCGGCGTTGACCGTGATTCCGAAGTCGTCGCGTCGATTTTTGATGAACGGGATCCGGCCGTGATGGAGTCGCTCGCGAGTGCCATTCAGCGCGTGAAAGCCGCGGGGAAAAAGATTGGTATTTGTGGCCAGGCTCCCAGTGATTACCCCGAAATCGCGGAATTTCTGGTGAAGCAGGGGATCGACAGTATCTCACTGAATCCAGACGCCGTTATCAAAACGGTAACGCGTATCGCGGAAGTAGAATCAGACCTGGCATCATGTAAATCTGTTTAAGACATAGAAAGAGACAGTTTGATATGGAACATCGAGATCGAAGGAAGCCAGAGAGTGTTGAGGATACAAAAAAAAATTCACACGAGCATTTGCGGTATCTTCTGGATGGTCATGAACAGATACTGGTGCACATTAAGGAACTGAATGACTGGTGGAGAGAACTGGATGAACGTGGTTTACCCAAATATGGTGAAATGGGAACCCGCATGGAAGGTTTACGGGATCTGCTCTCCAAGCATTTCCGTGATGAGGAGCAGGAGGGGTATTTTAAACCGGTCATGGATGAATCGCCCGGCTTCTGTATTATGGTCCCGGATTTTCGAGAAAAGCATAAAGAATTTCTGACGCGGATCGACGATTTCAGTGCACGTTTAAAGCAGTCAGAGCCTCCGTTTCAAAACTGGAATGAAGCCTTACAGGAGTTGCAGGAATTGTTGGCTGAACTGCGGATTAATGAAAATGAGGAAATCCAACATGTCCGCGAAGCGTTTGAAAAATCCTCTCCCGACTCGTCATCATGACCAAACAGATGCAGGCTGAACTGTTGACTTCTCACACTGCTTCCTTGTGTCGCGTCTTGATGACGATTGAAATCTGATACGTAAGTGATCTGTACATGACCATTCTCTACTCGGACCCTGTGTTTCTGAAACATGAAACAGGAGATCTTCCGGAAAACGCCCCCCGTATTATGCCAGCAATGAGGCGTGCCAGTCAGATTGCCATGCACGGCCATTGTCGGCAGCGGTCGTGGGTTGAAGTTTCAGATGCCGTACTGGAACGTGTACATACGCGGCAGTACATTCGTTTTGTGAAAGAGTTCTGTGCACAGGGTGGTGGGCATATCTCAGAAGATACTGTTGTGTGCCCTGAGTCTTATGGCGTGGCGCGAATGGCAGTCGGGGCTGCCTGTGATGCAGTGGAGCAGATCGTAAAGGGTAAAGCAGAGCGGGCCTTCTGCCTGGTACGACCACCCGGACATCATGCGGCATCTGAATCGGCGTTAGGATTTTGTCTGTTTAACAGCGTGGCCGTCGGTGCGCGTCTGGCGATTGAGGAGCTCGGGTTGAACCGGGTTCTGATTATTGACTGGGATGTGCATCACGGAGATGGCACGCAGGAAATCTTCTGGGAAGATGGTCAGGTCGGATTCCTGTCGATTCATCGTTCGTCCTTTTACCAGAATACGGGAACTGCTGTTGAAACAGGTGCCGGGAAAGGATTGGGGACAACCATGAACATACCGGTCGACTCTGGCACGTCCCGGGAACAATATATTGAGTTGTTCACAGCGGGCGTTGAAAAACTGGCTGCGCGTATCAGACCCCAACTCGTGCTGATCAGTGCCGGCTTCGATGCTCATAAAGACGACCCGATCGGATCGTTGGGTCTGGAGAGTGAAGATTATGCCAGACTGACCCGGGTCGTCCTCGAGATCGCAGACATTCACGCCCATGGCCGTGTCGTGAGTGTTCTGGAAGGGGGATACAATCCCGGCGCGCTGGCAGAAAGTATTGAACATCATTTACTGGAAATGGCATCTGCCTGAATATTAACAATTGCAGTTCAGGTAGATTAGAAAACAGCAGAGATAATTTTCCATGCCCATTCGGAACCTTGATAAGATATTTCGTCCCCGTCGGATTGCCGTCGTGGGAGCCAGTCAACGTTCACTGAGTGTCGGACAGACTGTATTTCAGAACCTGATGACAGGCGGATTTGCCGGAGAAATCTATCCTGTCAATCCCCGGCATACCCGGTTCGGCGAGTCTCCCTGTTATCAATCTGTGTTGGAACTGCCTGAACCCGTCGATCTGGCTGTGATCTGTACTCCAGCACAAACGATTCCCGAAGTGATACAGCAGTGTGGGACTGCAGGAATCCGGGGGATTGTGATTCTGTCGGCCGGTTTTCGTGAAACAGGTGCCGCAGGCAGCCAGCTGGAACAGCAGGTCTTGAGTATCGCCAGACAGTTCTCAGGGATGCGAATTATTGGTCCGAACTGCCTGGGAATCATGGCTCCCTACTTCAATCTAAATGCCAGTTTTGCCACAGACATGCCCCTCACCGGAAATATTGCCTTCATCTCACAGTCAGGAGCGCTGTGCACTGCGGTCCTGGATTGGGCGTTGCAGGAAAAGGTTGGTTTTTCGCATTTCGTCTCCGTGGGGAATATGCTGGACGTCGGTATCGCTGACTTGATCGACTACTTTGCGCTGGATCCGCTAACGAAGTCAATCATCCTGTATGTTGAGTCGATTACCGAAGCACGTCAGTTCATGTCGGCGGCGCGGGCGTTTACTAAACACAAACCGATTATTGCGTACAAAGCGGGGCGTTTTCAGCAGTCTGCCAAGGCAGCGTCATCACATACGGGCGCGATGGCAGGCGTGGATGCTGTTTATGAAGCGGCATTTGCTCGTGCCGGGATCGTACGTGTTTTTGAACTCGATGACCTGTTTGACTGTGCCGAATTACTCGCGCGACAACGACCTCCACGGGGCGAACGACTGGCGATTGTCACCAATGCCGGCGGTCCTGGTGTCATGGCCACCGATGCGCTGCTGGAGCGAGATGGGGTTTTGGCAACGCTTTCAGAAGCAACCATTGAACGGCTCAATACGGTATTACCACCTGCCTGGTCTCATGGGAATCCGCTGGATATTCTGGGAGATGCGCTGCCGGAACGATTTGGCAACGCGCTGGAAATCGTACTCACTGATTCACAGGTGGATGGGGTACTGGTTGTACTGTCTCCTCAGGCGATGACTGATCCGGCAGGAGCCGCCGATGTGGTCATCAAAGCTGCGAAGTCAACATCGAAACCAGTGCTCACTTCCTGGATGGGAGGTGGGAAAGTTCAGGAAGGAATAACACGAATGACTGCCGCCGGCATTCCCACCTACAACACTCCCGAGCAGGCAGTGCGGGCATTTATGTATCTGGTGACCTATGCCCGGAATCGTGAGTTCCTCTATGAAACTCCGCGGGCGATGCCAGTCCAGTATTCGCTGGATCGCCAGCGTCTGCGGGAGTTGGCTGACGCCGCGTTGCAGGAAGGACACGAGATCCTCTCTGAGTGTACTTCAAAATCACTCCTCGAAGCCTATGGGATCCCGGTGAACCCAACAGTCCTGGCCCGCAGTGCCGCAGAAGCTGTGGATCTGTCACAAAAAATGGGCCTGCCGGTTGTACTCAAAGTATTCTCCGAACAGATTACCCACAAAACGGATGTGGGGGGAGTCGAACTGGATCTGTACGATGATCGTGAAATAAGTGAAGCCTATAATCGCATCATGCAGCGCGTGAAAGAAGCACGACCGGATGCGAATGCGGAGGGAGTGACTGTCCAAAGGATGGTTTCCGAGCCGGAAGGGCATGAGCTGATTTTGGGAGTTAAACGGGACCCTGTATTTGGAATGGTCCTGCTGGTCGGGGCAGGGGGAACCTCTGCCGAATTGTATCAGGATCGTGCGTTGGAACTGCCTCCCTTGAATGAACGACTGGCGCGACACGCGCTGGAGTCGCTGCGTTCCTGGCCTTTATTGAATGGTTATCGTGGTCGTCCTGCTGTGAACCTGGATCAGTTGATCCAGGTGTTAATCCGACTGTCCTACTTCGTTGCGGATTTACCGGAAATCGTGGAACTGGATATCAATCCTCTGATGGTGACCCCCGAGGGTGCGATGGCACTTGACGCACGGATTGTTGTTGATCGCGGACTGAGTGTGAATTCGTCTTGCCCTTATTCGCATCTGGCAATCCGACCTTATCCGGAAGAATTTACGAAAACAATTACGCTCAAGGATGGTACCCGGGTGCGATTGCGGCCGATTCAACCCGAGGACGAGGATAAATGGCATGAACTTCTACGAGGCTGTTCCCCTGAATCCATTCGAGCACGGTTCCGGTTTACTTTTCAAAGCACAACACATGATATGGCAACCCGATTCTGTTTTATTGATTACGACCGCGAAATTGCGATTGTCGCCGAGAGAGTGGAAGATCCCAGCGGACAGTTAATTGGCGTGGGACGCATGGTGGCCGACGCAGATCATCGGGAAGCGGAGTACGCAGTGCTGGTCGGAGATCACTGGCAGGGACTGGGGCTGGGCTCGATGTTGACCGATTACTGTCTGGAAGTTTGTCGTACCTGGGGAGTGAAACGCATGGTTGCCGAAACGGCTCCGGAGAACCGTCGCATGCTGGAATTATTTCGGAACCGCGGCTTTATCAAAGAGGATTCGGATTCGACGGATACGGTCCTGCTGATGAAAAATCTGGATTCGGATTAAGATTCTGGATCTGGTAAGGCGCAGAGCTTACAATTTATCAGACCTTCACATGCTGTCGACTGCAGAGCTCTGAAGTCGGGGAAATGAAGCAGACGACGTTACAAGACTTCGTGCCAGCGCAGCGACAACCAGAATAAAAAGGGCTTGGAATGAGTAACCAGAATTTATCGAGACGCGGATTTCTGCTTGCGACAGGAGCGGCCTGCTACAGTGCCGCATTCAAATCAAATGAGGCGGCAGAACCAGTGCGAGACGCGAATCAATATAAAAAGCTGGACTGCCACCTGCATATCAATCATAAAGACAGATCGATTGAAGATACGATTAAGCATATGGACGCGACCGGCACGGCCAAGGCGTTCATTCTGCCTCTGGAGACGGGCGAGGGAGGCGTGCTGCTGCGTACGGAGACCGTCCTGCATGCCTTCCATAAATACCCGGATCGTCTGATTCCCTTTTGTCAGACGGACATCCGCCAGGCTGAGGTGATTGAGCGGATTCGCGCGTATCATCTGCTGGGTTGTCGGGGAATTGGAGAGCAGAAAGAACATCTGCCTTTAAATGACCGTCGTGTGGAAGCCGTGATTGCGGAGTGCGACGAGCTGAACTGGCCGATCACTGTTCATTTCCAGGACGATAAAAACGGCTTCAACCAGGGAATCGAAAAACATCTGGAAACCTATCTGAAAAAATATCAGCGGGTGCGGATCATTGGACATGCGCAGTCCTTCTGGTCCCACATCAGTGCCGATGTACCATCGCCTGACAAAACGCTTTATCCACGAGGCCCCGTCAAGCCCGGCGGTCTGCTGGACCATCTGCTGGGGGAGTATCCCAATCTGTATGCGGACATGTCAGCGGGCAGCGGGTTCACTGCGCTCTCCCGCGATGAAGATTTTACAGCTGGCTTTCTGGAACGGCACCCCAAACAGTTGCTGTTTGGCAGCGACTGTCCCTGTTCTGACGGTCGCGGCGGCAACTTTAACGGAGTGTGTTACAGCACACGTCTGCAGCAGTTTCTACTGCGGATGGTGAAAGACGAAGCGACACTTCAGGACATATTCTATCACAATGCCGAACGTGCCTTGAACGGGACGGCGTAGTATTCCCATTCAAGGAAAATCCTGCCGAGCTTAGGAAAGTGCCAGGCCATTTTTGATCTGGATGCAGTAATATATGGATGCTCACCCAGGTGAGTCAGAGGGGACAGGACGCTACAATGAAGGCTCTCTGACAACTTTCATCCCCTCCTGACACACTTAGGCTGCAAAGATGACAGATCATAATTTACTTTTCGGTTTGATTGCCATGCAGAGCGATCTGATCAGCATGCGGCAGTTTGTCGATGCGTGCACGCTCTGGGGATCACGAAAAGAGTCCTCTCTGGCTGACATTCTCGTGGAGCAGGGCTGGCTCATCGAGGATGACCGGGATCACGTCGAGTATCTGCTCAAACGACGACTTGAAAAAACCGGCGGTGACGTCAGAAAATCGCTGTCGAGTATGCCGGAAGGTCTGAAATCGGCTTTGGAAAGTCTGGGGGACGAAGAGATTCAGACTACCCTCAGTGGGGTATCGCAAGGACCACGTTTCACCTCAGCTGTTCAGATATCACCAACCGACATTTCTGAAGATCGGATTACGCGGCGTGGTTTACATTCGTCTGGCGGGATCGGTCACGTCTGGCTTGCGCATGATAAAGTGCTCGATCGCGAAATTGCCTTGAAAGAACTGAAAGCAGATCAGGCTCACTCCGAAATGAACCGTCAGCGATTCTTTCGTGAAGCGCGGATCACGGCACAACTGACTCATCCAGGCACTGTTCCCGTCTATGACTATGTCGACGATGGCAAACGCAGCTATTATACCATGAAGTTCGTACGCGGGCGGACCTTCTCCGAAGAGATCCGAAATTATCATGAATGGCGAATCAAGGAGAATCAGACCGGGGTGACCAGTCGGTTAGTGCATTTACTCAATCAATTTGTCAGCATCTGTAATACCATCGCCTATGCCCACTCCAAACAGATTATTCATCGTGATTTAAAAACGGAAAACGTGATTGTCGGCGATTTTGGAGAGGTCGCGGTACTCGACTGGGGCCTGGCCAAACATCTTGAAGAAGTTGAACCGGTTAACGAAACTGTTGTCTCAGAATTCGACGCGACCGTCATCAGTAATCCTGATGACAGTGTCACATCCTCACATACCATGCAGGGAGAAAAACTGGGGACCCCTGCTTATATGTCGCCCGAACAGGCGCGGGGTGAAATCGCGATGGTTGATCTACGTAGTGATGTCTACGGGCTCGCTGCGATATTGTATGAGATTCTTGTCGGGCAACCCCCGTTTATGGGAACCAGCATCATCGCAGTCCTGGAGAGCGTCATCCACGATCAACCGCAGCCCCCTTCGGAGTCGGTTGATGGCTTGCCGCGTGAACTCGAACAGATCTGCATGCGCGGGTTGTCCAAAAAACGCGAAGATCGGCAACAGTCCGCCATTGAGATTGGGGATGAAATTCAATCCTGGATTGCCGAGCGGGCAGAACGTAAACGCACCGAACAGGAACGCGAGCGTTTCTTCAACCTGTCTCTTGATCTGCTCGCCATCCTGGATGCGGGCGGGCGGTTGGCCTTGACCAATCCTGCGTGGGAGTCTGTTCTGGGCTGGACCACTGAGGAACTTCAGGGTAAGTCCGTTTGGGAGTTGATCGAACCCTCGGAACATCCGAGAGCTAAGAAAAATCATGAGCGTATCCTTTCAGGAGAATCATTGACCGAAATCGAATACAAATGTCGGCACAAGGAGGGCAGCCACAATTCAATCTGGATTCTGTGGAATGCTAAATTGATCCCAGGAGAATCATCGATTTATCTCGTCGGGCGAGACATCACCGAACGCAAACGCACAGAACAGACCTTTCATGATCTACTGGAATCTGCCCCGGATGCCATGGTGGTGGTGAATGAGTCGGGAACGATCGTGCTTGTGAACGCACAGTTAGAGAAACTGTTTGGATACGATCGGTCCGAATTACTGGGCAACCAAATTGAGTACCTTGTCCCGAAACAGTTTCGTGCAGAACATCCGCAAAAAGTGGCAAGCTTCATTCAACAGGCGAGTGCCCGGCCGATGGCTTCTGGTTTAAATTTGTTTGCAGAGCGGAAGGATGGGGCAATCTTCCCGGTCGAAATCAGTCTGAGTCCCGTCAAGACGGAACAGGGCCTGCTTGTCTCATGCGCAGTCCGTGATACGACACTACGGATGAAAGAGCAGAACAAAATTCAAGCGTTGCTGGATTCGGCTCCAGATGCGATGGTGGTTGTGAACCGACAGCGTCAAATCGAATTCGTCAACTTCCAGGCCGAGCGGCTCTTCGGTTACCAGCGCCAGGAATTGCTTGGTCAGGAAATTGAAGTTCTCATCCCCCCGCGTTTTCGGGAAGGACACCCTGAAAAATTTGAGCGTTATGCAAACTCCCCCAGTTTTCGTCCTCTCGATGCCAAGCTGAACCTGTCTGGTCTGCACAAAGACGGTTCCGAATTCCCGGCGGAAATCAGCCTCAATCCCATCGAACTGGAAGAAGGCTTGTTGATCTCCAGCACAATTCGCCGGACGCATGCGTGATCAGTTGATGAGTCAACCGAGCGATTCTGTTTGACAACATCATTTTTTCGATTACATTATATTTTTGATAACACCTCTTAGTGCGTCAGTGGAGACTCTGTTGGTCCGCCAACTCGGCCAGTCTGGTCGTTTACCGAAAGGTCTGCTCCGATGAGACACAATCGTAGTCACACACACAGTCGTATGATTGCACTCACTATTCTTCTGGGTGCGTTTACTTCTACTGCGATCACATCTGCCCAGCAGCCACAGAAGACTGATCTGAAGGAACATTACGTCTATGACGACATCCGGGTCTTCTACGTCAAGGAGGGGCCCGGCGCAGTCTCGCCTGTCGACATTGATAAAAACGGTGTATCGGATCAGGTTGAAAACGTGGCGAAACAGGTCTGGGCCGCACATCAACTGTTCTGCCATGTCCTGAAATTTCCAGATCCATTTGAGAGCGAGCGCTACAAGGGAGTCAATTGCATTCAGGTCAGCATCCGTGACCGTAAGGAGATGTCAGGCCTCAACGGAGTGGCATTTTCACGTGCGCAACGGGCCCGGAAAATTCCCGAGGGCAAACCAACAGACCGCGCTATCGTGATGTCGATCTCCAGCCAGCTCGACCCTACTAAAAACGTCACTCCCACCCATGAAACATTCCACCTCATTCAATATGGCACAACGTATTTCAAGAACGCCTGGTATCTTGAGGGGATGGCGCGCTGGTCGGAACATGGAACTGGAAAGGACGGGCTGGGAGATGTCAAATACTCTCCCCGGGGGCCATGGCCGCAAATACCTCTGCACCTCCAGCGACTGGCTAAAATGAAGTCTGAGTCCGAGCATGTTTTGTGGAACCCGATTGCCGCTCATACAGACCGTGATGGTTTTCTCACTGGAAAAATGCTCGGGAAAAAACTGTCAACGCTGCGCTACGCGGACGGGACACTCGTCCTCAGGGACCGTTTTCTTCAAGGGGGGGAAGTCATGCGAGACATCCTTGTCGAACTCGGCAAGTTGGACGATGTCGCGTTCAAGGATTTGAAATATGAAACATGGACGGAAGATAATGCGCGGGCGCTGGAAAATAATCCCTATATCTACAAGGCGATTATGGATGCCCTGCGAAAGCATGATTCCAAGGTCGGCCAATATGAAATTCCAGAAGATCTCAAACGCTAAAGAGTAAAAGAAAAAGGGCAGAAATCATCTGTTCCCAGTGGTATTCCTTCGAGAGGCTAAAATGCAGACTGCCAGGCGTCAATCTTCAAAGCAGCCTTTGTACCAGTCGAACCATGCGTAGATGAGAAACGCGTTGCAAAGAAAGTCGGGAATCCCCAGCAGCAGGTACTGGTTGGCGATAAAAATGCAGTACAGCAGGATGTTGACGGTATAGGGCAGGGCGATCAGCAACGCTAACGGTGTTGTACGACGGGCGAACAACAGACTGCCGGCAATGAACTTGACCAGTCCCACCCAGAAGATGATGTAGCCGGTGTCGTCCAGTGCTTTCATGAAATCGCTGAATGGTGATGGATCATCAGGGAGTGGGTAGCCCTGAACGCCGAACATCATCGTCATCAGGCCTGTCGACACCAGGAATAAGGCGAACAGGAACCGCGCGGGGGTCGCAAGTTTTGGATGTCGAACGTGTTTTGCACGTGGAGTGGGTTCGCTCATGGATCTGTCTGCCTTTCGTTCCTATAGCAACTGGTGGCTGCTCCAAAATCAAATCGTTACTGTGGTCTGTTATTCAGCTGGCAGATTACTCCGCCAGCAACTGCTCTTTCTTATTCAATTCGTAATCGACTGGCGGGGAGTTCCTGCATAGACGATGCAGTTCTCTGCGCGTCAAGTTTACGAAGTTGATTTGTCAGTATGTTCCGGTTGACGCACGCGCTGCGGCGTTGGTGTCACTTTTTTTGAATCCATCGCTATCAAATTATCTTTCATCTGACGCATGGCTTTCATGCCGATCTCCCATTCTTCCGCCGTCAATCCCTGCTTCAAACTATCCCGTAACGCCTTGGCAGCGGGCAGGATCTTATTAATCTGCCGCGTCCCTTTGGAGGTCGGGTAGATCAAAAACGCGCGACCGTCACTTGGATCCTGCTTTCGTTGTACAAGCCCTTTTGCAACCAATCCGTCCAGCTGACGTGTGATTGTGGTCTTGTCGCGCAGCATGATTTCTGCGAATTCTCCGCGCCGTAGTGGCTGTCCAGACTCAACCAGCACCATCAACAGAGCTGATTCTTCCGCTGAAAGTTCACAATCGTTTTCCGCCAGCAAAGCTTCGATTCGCAGACGAAACAGATAGGCCAGACGGCTGATCAAAAATCCAGGGCGTTCCTGCTGCTTCATATGTGTTCTCAATATAGGGGCAAAGAGTAATATTTCGTGCAAAACTCTACACGGGGTTGACGTTCTTGTTGATGCGTGTATTATACACATAACATGTGCTGTGACAAGTCCTGTCTATCTCGGCGCACGAAATGGAAACGATTCGATCACGAAACATGATCCTGTTTGTCGTTGAGGTCAGCGGAAACCGGAGATGTTCCCGGATTCTCGCGATTTACCCCGCATACGATCTCTCACTTTACTCAAAGGAATACATAATGAGGCAATGGTACTTTCCGATTGTATTTTTACTCATGACGGCCCAGCTATTCGCTCAAGACAACGCGGCGACTCAAAAACTGACTGAGCAGTCAAAGCAATTTGATGAGCAGGTCATCAAAGTAGCCGACAATATTTACACGGCGGTCGGTTTCAGTGTCTCCAACGTTTCGATGATTGTCGGCGATGACGGCGTCATCATTATTGACACGGGCATGATGGTCGGTGACGCCAACCGCATTATGGTAGAGTTCCGCAAGCTGACCGATAAGCCCGTCAAGGCGATTATCTTTACACACTCGCACGGCGATCACACCGGCGGGGCGGCAGCATTCATCGGAAACGAACGTCCACAGATCTGGGCTCACAAAAACTTTGGCAGCGAAGCGGGTCCACTGATCGCTGGTGGCGTCACTTTTCAAAGTCTCCGTGGTGCAAGACAGGCCGGGTTCAAATTGCCGCCTGATCAACGAATTAACAACGGAGTCGCGCCGGTCCGTTATCCCAAACGGGGCGGCCAGGCGTTCGCCTCGGGTGATGCGACCAAACCGACGCACTTCCTTGAAGGTGATCGGACAACAATTAAAGTCGCCGGGGTGGAACTGGAACTCGTCTCATCACCTGGTGAGACAAACGATCAACTGTTTGTCTGGGATCCCACTGGGAAAGTGCTGTTCGCCGGAGATAACTTTTACCGTTCGTTTCCCAATTTGTACGCGATTCGAGGGACTCCCAATCGCAGTGTGCGCCTGTGGGCGGAGAGCCTGGGTAAACTCGCTGACAACGCTGCTGCTGCTGCCCTCGTGGGTGGTCACACCAATCCGATACTCGGAGCCGACAAGGTTAAACAGGTGCTCAACGACTACCGCGATGCCGTTCAATTCATTCACGACAAAACCGTGGAAGGAATGAACAAGGGAATGACGCCCGACGAGCTGGTTGAATACGTGCAGCTTCCCGAAAAGCTTGCCAGTAAAGACTATTTACAGCCCTTTTACGGTCATCCAGAATGGGGCGTCCGCAGTGTTTTCAATGGATACCTGGGCTGGTTCGACGGCAACCCCTCCAACCTGTTTCGACTCTCGCCGCAATCAGAAGCAGAGCGTGTCGCAAAGTTGGCCGGAGGAACAGACAAGCTATTGGCGTCGGCCCGTGACGCATTGGCCGCAGACGACAATCAGTGGGCCGCGCAACTTGCCGACTATTTATTGGCACTCGACAAGAACAACCCGGCGGCGAAACAGATCAAAGCCGACGCGCTGACAAAGCTCGCCCGCAACATGGTCAACGCCACCGCACGCAACTACTACCTGACTGTGGCGCGCGAATTGCATGAAAAGACGAAATCGAAAGAATAAAGGGGGCAGCGACTGGCACACCCTCGGTGGGGCGCCGGTCGCTAGAGTGCATCACATTTAACCATAGCGTCTCACAATCTATGATACTCGGTCCAAATGGCCCTGGAGACGCTACAGTAAAACGGGACACAGTCTAACTCTTTTAATCAACCGGCTGTTAATCGTGGTATCGAAAAAAATCAGTATCACACACAGCCTTGGTTAATTTCACGTCTTTTATGATCCATTTGAGTTTCTCCACTATCCCAAGTGTTTTTACTTTTTTGGGGTTTCGTATTTCAATAACTCTGAAATCGACAAGCAGTAAAGTGCATCGCCGGCAACAACAAACAGTTCGTCGTTGTCTACCCGCGGCGTTGTTAGTACTGACGACGATCCGGGAAAATTAATCTCTAACGTACATTTTGGTGTTCCTGCTTGCGAAATGACGTAGAGGCTTTCGTTGAGAGGCATGAAAGTGCGATTCTCGTCCTGGCTACGAACCGCAACGCTCGAAAGTATCGAACTCGATGATTGGTCATCTTCAGAATCAAAGTGCCAAAGCGTTTTGCCGGTGTCAATGTTGATTGCGAACAGACTACCAGAAACGTCTTTCACAAAAGCGACACGGTCATTCACCACGATCGGTGCGTAGGTCCCTTGAAAGCTCGATGGATCCCAACGCCATTTCAGCTTCGGTTCTCCATTTTCACCTAAACTGTAAGCGGCGACCGAATGTTGATTGCCCCCTAATTCTGGGCTTTGAGCTGTTGTCACCAACATCGTATTGCCCAAAATCGTCGGCGGAGAAAAAAAGCGTAATTGGTTCCCAGTCTTAAATTCAACCGTAGAATTTCTGTTGTTGCAGTCCAGTTTCCATGCCAGTTTCATGCCATCAATGTCGTATGCATAGACACTACAATCGCCTCCAGGAAAAACCACTAATGTTCGCTGCAACTGTTTAATCATCGAGGGGGCAGCAAAATGTCCAGATGCCGCTCCCATTTTGAGATCTGATTTCGACCATACAATATTTCCGTTATTCGCATCTACTGCCATGAAAACGGGAGCGAGAGTCCCCTCGCTCGTGTAATCAGCTCCATGACCTGTTACGACATAATAGATTCCTTCGTGTAAAATGACTCCACCGATTCGACTCGCAGTGTCGATTAGTTCTCTTCTTTCCACATGAAGCTCATTTTTTAGATCAATTTCCCAAAGTAGATCCCCTTTAGTTGGATCTGGTTTACGAGTTTCGATGATTTTTCCATCATCTCCGTTTTTAAAACCAACGACATCAAAACAGACTAACGTTGACCTGTTCGATATGAACGTCAATTGCTTGTCGTCTAAATGCGAGAAAGTTCGAATCGATGTATTCGGCAAATCGGAAGGCCAAAATTTTACTCGTTTGAAAGAGGAAATCCATTGCAGTTGAGAAGTCTTGCGATCAAAGCAGGCAACGGCTGTACCGTTTGGTACTTTCGTATTTTGAACTTGTTGTTGGAGTGTGTTATTGCCAAAGATGATGACTTGTTTCGAACCAACCAAAACATCAGAGCAATAATCGCCAACTTTCCGTTTCCATTTAATGGCTTTGGTATCCTGGCCTAGATGCAATGTGGGAGCTCTGATGTTACCAATGGAAAAATCTTCTTGTTGCGCACAACAAGTTGAGAAATTTGTTCCGAAAACAACGAGAAGTACCACCACCTGGAAAAAACAAATGAATCGCATTTTTTCTAACCTTGGTAAGATGTTGTGAGTATGCTAAAGTGGTCAGGATTCTATGATTACACGGGGTCTGCCGCGGGGGCGGGTGGTGCTTTCCAGAGAGAGCCGTGCTGCCGTATTGCTGATCGATTTCTCCGAGCCGTAAGGTGTGCTGCCTACGATGCTTTTTCTGACGGCTTCTAGTTCTGCGTCGGTCTGTGGTTTATTCACCAGTGACCGCCAGTTTCGTGGTAGTGTTGGTTTTTTCGGTGTCTTCAACCACTCTGGTGTGGTCTGCTTCTTATGTCTTAACCAGGCAGACCCGTAGAACCACTCCTCAGCTCTGTTGACGAGATTCGCCCGCAAGGGATTACGTTCGACGTAACCGATGACCGTCAGCAGATGTTCGTCTGTCTGAATTGGAAACGAATTGAAGCGTCCCTGGTAGAGGAATCCGCTGCCGCCGGTTTCGTAATGCGTGTGCCTGCGATTGGGCATCATGGACATGGCATAAATCGTCAAGGGAATCTTCTGCCACGTCTCATCCACGACCGGCATGAATGCGGCGTAGTCATCGGGATTCTCAAACAGTGTGAGCCGCGCAACGGACCGGTTGAGGGCATGAAACACCTCCCCGTCAGCACAAATTCGTTTGGTTCCAGGCATGGATGAAGTCTATCAGAAACTGGCATGAAATAAAAAAGTCGCTGATCCTTTTGAGCTGTTTAGTGCAATTTTGTTTCACAGGAAGTGGATTGTAAAGTGGAAATTGTAATGGTGTGCATAAAGGGATCTGGATTCAATAAATAAGAGACCTGAAACCGTGATTTATCGCATCGTCAGTTCATCGATCAATGTGAGGGCGCAGCGATCAGCGAGACAAACAGACTGCCATTGTTTCGCTTATGGGAACGTCAAACGGTTATTTTCTCGCGCGGAAAACATCGCTGCCCTTATTCTATTCGTCATCGACTCACAGTCGATCTGTTTATGGAAATAGAGTCTCCTACACATGTTACTGATAGCGTTGTGGAGCGTTGATAATGGAAAGAATGAAACAGCCTGCCGGACAGAGCATTTCGATCATTGGAGGTTCTTATATTTCTTTTGTGCTCTACATAAAACAGCGGGAAAAATATCGTCTGGCATTGCAGTTGCTTTACATTGATTTGAATCCCCGGTGTTACTGCAACCAGAAGAGCCAGTAACGGATTCAATCCTCTGCAGGTAGACAAAGGAGTGAAACCGAATATCACCAAATCGCCAGGCAGGAGTTCCTGCTCGTCGATGATCAAGTATTTCCACACACCCGCTGGGACTTGACGATTAAATGCGATCACGATCAGTCGATGGACATTGAACGGCCCGTCGATGAAACCTTCTAAAACAGGAACAGACTCATGACACGTGAACCGATGGTTGACCACGGACAAACTTTGACTGGGCCCGCCGGTAAGGTGATCGGCTTTTTAAATGGTAAAGTTAAGTTTGAATCATTTGCGGATACTTTGCGGGTTGCCGGTTATTCCGAAACGGAGGTTACCTGGCTTTATGGCGAAGACGGCATTCACCTCCTGGAACGGATGCAGGAACATCGGTTCTTCTTCTCAGATTCCGAGGATAGCATCATCCAAACCGGCATCCGAGAGTTGAAGCAGGGACATTGCGCCGTGTCTGTGGAAGTCGCCGACCGTCAACATGCCGTGGACATCGCGAATCTGGCAAAACCATACGGCGGACACGGTTTCATGTACTTCGGAACCTGGGTCAACGAGCGGATTTCAATCTGACCAATATCTTTGCAGATATAAGGGGGCAGCGACTCATTTATTCTTTTCTAAAACGTATTGATTAGTTGATTGATCAAATCTGTATTTCCACTCCACACGAAGTAACCGACTGCTGCCACATTCAGGAATACGGTCAGCCAGAACACAACCAGGAATTTCTGCTTGCTGGATTTATGTCGCAGCAGGCGTTGTGCTGCCAGCGCGCCGGGCCAGCCACCCAGCAGTGCCATGACGTGTAAGGTCGATTCTGCTGTCCGCCACTTTCCCCGTTGTGCCGCAGATTTATCCCAGGCGTAGGCGATGAAGGTGATACAGCTCACGACGAAGTATCCCGCCAGTACCAGCCAGGAGATGCGATGGAAATAGACAGAGACCAATAAAAAAATGACAAACAGTACCGTAAATGAAACCGCAGGCGCGCTGCGCAGACGTTTGCCAACCGACTGATCTGAAAAACGGACGTTCTCTGCTCTGACTTTCCCGTTCTCCTCGTGGGCCATTTCGTACGAAACAGGATCACCTGCCTGCGGCCGTCGTGCCGTACGGGGGAAGGCACTGATGTGCACAAAAACCGAACTGCCGTCGTCTTGAGATGAGATAAAGCCAAAGCCCTTTTCATCATCCCATTCCCTGATTTTTCCCTGTAAACGCATTTCAATTACTTTTTCATGATGGTCTGTCGGCTGAGTGGCGATGAATTGCTGGAGGATAAAAGGAGGGGAGGATAAAAGGTGTCAGGAACCTTAAAAATAAGGTTCCTGGCACCTTTTTCTCCACGCAGCCCCTTTACTCATCGACAACGACTTCAAAAACCAATTCGCTCTTGATTCTTGCTTGTAGAAAATGCTCTGCCTCAGTCCAGCAGTCACTTACAATCTTTCGATTAGTAGAATAATCGATACTCTCTGCCATATCAGGTTGCATTTTGCTGTCAATAATATGAAAGCCATCGATTCCTAAAACCTTCGCTTTTCTTGTTCGACAGCTTCGAACGAGAGCTATCGCATCCACAGGATTCAGAATGGGGGGGAACCCGTCTATCACACTCTTATCTAAGAACTCATCCTGTATTCTTGCCATCTTTGAAAACTTTTCGCGTTAATCCTGCTCTGTATCTTTACCATTTCATTTCTCCGCAGGGAATTGTTTCATTAATTCCGCAGCGACTTTTTTTGTGAGGATAAAAGGTGTCAGGAACCTTTATCTGCTTTTCGAGGCCTGCCTCGGGGTTTTAAAGTACTTCCCAGGTCTAGTTGTTGGACTGTTTTTTCGGTCCACTCTTTATCTCCAAACGGGGCGCCGCGCTGGATACTGCGTGTCAGTGCCTGTGCTTCGCGATCAGTCAGACACTGGTTAACATGTTCAAGCCAGCCCGGTTTGCGTCTCTGTGGCCAGGGAGATAGCAGAGGCTGCGGTTCGGTTGTTCCCTGATTCCAGTGATACAGGCTGCCCCAACGCCAGTCCTCAGCCCGCTTTACCAGTTTCGCCGTTAACGCATTTCGTTCGACATAACGGCACACCGTATAGAAGTGCTCGTCCTCCTGGATCGGGAATGATTTGAACCGTCCCTGGTAAACGTGGCCGGAGCCGGTGCTCTTGCGATGGGCGTGCCAGCGTTGAGTATGAGTCAACGTGAGCCAGCCTGTGAAGCGGGAGAGCTGGCCGTCTTCACTCGGATAAACGACCAGATGCCAATGGTTGGGCATCAAGCAATAACTGAGCAGCCGCATTTGGAACTGCTCGACCGCTTCCGACAAGATCCGCTCGAATGCGGCGTAGTCTTCGTCCGTCTCAAATATCGTCATCCGGGCATTTGCTCGGTTCAGCACATGATAAATATATCCTGCCTGGGCAGCGCGTTTTGGTCGTCCCATAATCAGAGAATACTAGCGGACTCTCGCTGAATTGTCAATATAAGGTTCCTGACACCTTATTTTGTCCGTTTTTTATTCATTAGCAGTGTCATAATCATATCTCCTAATAATAACCTTTACGTCTTTGTGAGATTTTGGATGAGGCTCTTTAGTGGGAAGTACGGCAGTTATCTGTTGGAGGGTTCTGATTTTAAAAAGTGAATTCAAATCATTTGTGGTTATTTTTTGCCCGCTTATCCAAATCGCTGTAAGTGATTCTGAAGTTGAAAGATCAGCTAATTCATTGGGAGAAAATGTCGTTTTCCTTATATCAATACCCCATATTTTAGGAAGAGTCGCTAGAAATTCGAAACTGCGAGTCGGTAACTTGTTGTCTCTTAAGTCTAAGTGTTTGAGTGTTTGAATTTTACTGATCAACAATAGAGATTCTTGGTCAATTGAGCATCGTCTTAGACTTAATGATTCAAGAGGTAGCGCTTGAGCATTCTTTAGTAATTCAGATGTTTGATTATTCTTACTAATGGAAAGAGTGCTCAAATCAGGGGTGCGACGTAATAAGGCGGACATACTACTAGGACTGGCTGTTGATTCGTAGATTCTAATTTCGGATAATTTATTCTTACTTGGAAAGTTGCTGCAAAATTGGATTGATAAATCACAGTTATAAAATGTGATCGATGAAATATTATTTAACTTTCCTATAATCAATGCCTCTCTTGAAGTGAGGCTAATATTACTTAGCGTAAGAGATTGTACCTCAGTAAAAGTGTCGATCGACTCTGGAAGGGCTTTTTCTGAAGACTCAATATCATATGATATCTGTGAAACGGTATCAGCCATTCCGATGGGTGACATTATTTTTAGGCGACTCAGTAATCCAGTTTTGGGAGTATAAACGAGATAATGTCTGGGTAAAGAATCAGATCCTTCTTCTTCAACAGCTCCCATGCTATAAAGTGAGGTCAAATTTTCTACAACTCTGACACGCTTTAGGTAGGAAAACATGCTTGAGCTAAAAGTGAAAACGAGTAAAACCAAAGAGAATAAAACACAAAGAATGGCAAGAGTCTTTGGTTTGTGCTTTAATTTCATTGTGACCTTGCCCCCAACCTTGTACCAGTTGGAATGTTAGAGATCCAACTTAAAGTCATCCCTGGCGCGCCAGGGATGAAATGTTCGTGAACTTCACTTCACACCTTCGAATTAAAAAAGGTGTCAGGAACGAATGGCACTGCCTGTTGTTGTGAAAGAGTTTGCGTTCATACAGTTGCTTTTCTTTGTTGATGGTAATGGTATCTTGGTTGCTTCAGCAAAGCCAGCACTTTGGTTCGGCGTTTATTGGCTCTGGGTT